>NZ_JAXHDD010000006.1:0-126282 GCF_037072025.1 Pseudogracilibacillus sp. SO30301A
TAGAATACTAGTTACATATAAACGGAACTGGACATCTTGGGAAAAGTGCCTTTTTTAAAGAAAGGGGGAAACCATGTCAAAACCATTGCGGATTATTGGCTCGGTTACTCTGCTCTTTGTTTTAATGTTCGGTACCTTTACAGTAGCACCACAGTCTCAGATTGTAGAGGCGAATACAAGTACTAATGTACAACCTAGCAGTTGTTCTAGCTGGGAAACGTATAAAACGACTTACAAGTGTGTTCACCGCAATCAAACCATTGTAACATATTATGAAAGAAGGTATTGTCCAGGAAAAGGATGGGAGACTCGTGTAAGGACTAAAACGATCAATGGCTGTATGAATTAATGTTCGGAACAGTGATGGGAAGGTTTATTCCTTCCCATCTTTAAACTAGGGGTGAAATAATGTTATGGGTGATGCTTAGAAATTTAACCTATTACTGGCGTTCGACTCTGGCTGTGATAGTAATATTGGTTCTAATCGGACTGGCTTTCAACTATACATTACAAACTTCCGAACAGATAAAGGTAGAAGCAGATGTCCAATTAACAGAGAAATGGCGTACGGGTTATGACCTTTTAATCAGTCCCACTGCAGATAACGATGATAATGGTAAAGAATCCATAGAATTGACTGCAACTGGTTTTAGTTCATCTGATGTATTAGATGGATTGGTACGGCGAGGGGATATGGCAAACCATCAAGAAGGAATATCTTTACAACATTATGAAACGATTAAAAAAATAGAAGGAGTTCAAGTTGCTGCACCGCTCTCGTTTATTGGTTATGTTGAAAACGAAGGAATAAATCTTAATTATGGAATTGAAGAATACGGGTTTTATGATATGGAAACATCGACAAAGGTTTTTGATGGAATCCGTTACCGAGATGTGACACAGGATTTTTCATCTGATATTTCCGTTACCCAGTATGTCAATCCAAAAGATGAAGAGGAAATATTTAATCGTTATGAGGAGATTCTAGAAAAAGGGCAGTGGGGTCCAAGCTCAAGTGGATTAATGACTTTGCTTCGAAGTGATGGGAGCGCATGGTCTATGGTCGCAATCGATCCCATTCAAGAAGCAAAATTATTACAAATGGATGCCGCAATTGTTGAAGGAGATTTTTTTAAGGAACATCAGGAACTAAAAGAAATTAATGGGGTACCTGTTGTACCACTAATTTTGCTAAATCAGCCTTATGACACGATTTTTTCTGCGACAATTAACAAGATTGAAGTACCGACCTTGGATGTTGATCAATTGATAAAGGCGGGTGGTAGAGATTATTTAAAAACATTACCACAAGAAAATGTAGTAGAAATAGAATTAAACCCATTTAGTGAAAAGTATTTTTTTCATATAGGAGAAATTAGTCTAGAGAATGGAGTTTTGAAAGATAGTTTGATGGATGGGTTTATATATACGGATCAGCGTTCAGTTTTAGATTATTCGCCTCTACAATTTCGACAGAAGAAAGTGGAATTATCGAAAGGTGTACCAGTTGTTGAAGCAATCGCACAATCCAGTCGTGGAGAGCAAATAAACTATCGCAATAGTACTTATCTTGATTTAACGAAGGAATTTGGATTTGAAATCGTTGGGAGATTTGACGCTACTTTACTAGAAAATACATTTACAACAAGTGATAAACCTGTTCCGCCAGACTATTACCGGCCGGAAAATGTTTATATTACCCATGATACAAATGGTGCACCCTACGAAGAACCTTACATTTACGAAAGCTCCCCTTATAAAAGTGGATATTATACAGGTGGAATTGATGCAATTACTACATTAGTAGCTGCGGAGTATCTACTTGAAGAGAAACCAATCTCCATTATTCGAGTTATTGTGGAAGATGTTGGTGTACGGAATTCAGAAAGTATGGCAAAAGTGGAGCGTGTTGCACAACAAATTAAGGAGCAAACCAATTTGCAGGTAGATATTATGCTTGGAAGCGCAGATCGCAAAGTAAATGTACTGTTAGATACTTATGAAAATATTCCGGGATATGGATATTTATTGGAAGGGTGGAGTGAAGAAGGAGCTTCTTTTGTCATTGAAGACCGTGTTAGTACAACGACATTACTTCTTACACTATATATTTTAGCTATGGGGTTAATTTGCCTTGGATTGATTTATCGTAATTATACAGAAAATCGAAAGCGAGATATTAGCGTATTGTACACGTTTGGTTGGTCAAAATGGAAAATTGTTCAATCCTTGTTATTGGAGTCTTCCTTCATACTTATTTTTGTTTTGGTGTGCTTTGGGTTTTTACGATTAATCCTTGGACAGTCATGGGGGTCAGAGCAGATGTTGTACGCAATTTTATTTAGCGTTGCATTATCTGTCATTGTAATGATTAGTTTTTATGTTTTACCAATTATTCGTTATATGGAGAGTAATTTACATTTACGTGGTGGAAATCGTTCTAAATCTACTTTTTTATCTACTAAACCTGGAGAAACATTGTGGGTATTAGGCTTTCGAAATATGGTACGTCATCCCATTAGAAGTATAACGAAAGCACTTATTATTATTACAACATTGATTTATGTGACAGTCTTTTTAATTTCTAAAAACCAAGCATCTTCTTTACTCATGTTAACTTTTCTCGGCGAAAATATTGATATAACTCTAGAGCCAAATCAACGGTTATTATTTATCATTGGAATTTTACTTGCGTTATTTAGTTATGTTGCGATTCATATAAACCAAACGGAAGCAAGGATGCGTGAAATTCAGTTATATGAGTCTTGGGGTTGGCAGACTCATCGATGGGCATCACTATATTTATTAGAAGAAATGATGATTAACAGTGTTTCTGTTTGCGTTGGAGTGATCGTTAGTTATATGTTTTTAACATCATTAACAGATGATATTACATTCAGTCTAGTGCAAGTTAATTTGTACATATTAGCAGGGTTGGCAATTAGTCTTTTCATTAGCGCAGGAACTTTACTAATTCGTTCAAAACAATATCAACTAGGAGAATTTCATTAAAGTGCGTTTTCAAAAATGAGGATAAAAAAGCGTGGTGTAACTTTGAACAACCTTTTAATTCTATTTGGATGGTTAAGTGAAAAGGGGGGAAATAATGATTGTTTTAAGGAATGTATCTAAATCCTTTATATCAGAGTCCGAAAGTGTAGATGTATTGCGGAATGTGTCTATATCCGTTCAAGGTGGTCAATTTATTAGTGTGATTGGTCCATCTGGTTCGGGAAAAACAACGTTACTTCAAATAATGGGATTACTAGAAATTCCAACAGATGGGGAAATAATGATTGATGGGCAAAAAGTTAATCAACTTTCAACAAAAGAAAGAAAGCATTTACGACGTAATAAAATAAGCTATGTATTTCAGCAATATCAATTACTTCCAGCATTAACAGCTATTGAGAATATTATGTTACCCGTATTACAGTTTAAAAAGAATCGTGAAGTATTAAAACGAGCCGAGTATTTGCTTGAACAAGTTGGACTATCCCATCGTAGAAATCATATACCTGCAAAACTATCAGGGGGGGAGCAACAAAGAATCGCTATAGCTCGAGCATTAATGACAAATCCAGACATCATTTTGGCAGACGAAATGACCGGAAATTTAGATGAAGAAACAGCAGAAAAAATAATGGATTTATTCCAAAAGATTCACCAATCTGAAAAGAAAACGATCGTTATTGTGACACATAATCTAGATCTAATTAAATATACAGAGGTTTCGTATCAACTACGGAATGGTATGTTAACTAAAATTGAAACGGCTAATTCAATTAGCCAAGAAGCTCGTACATGAAAGACATATTTCAAAAATAAAAAATGCGATAAAGGGAATGGAAAAAACTCTCTAGAAAAATTTCCCCTCAAGTTTCGGTTTGATGGTTATTAAATCCCCGTGTAGCAACACTTACGTATTTCATTTGGCCACTGCCATTAAAAAATTGAAAAATAAATTTTATTACAACATAGTTAATAGTATGGCAAATGTTCCATTTGATCAAAAGCTTTTACCGAAACTTGGGTTATTCATTATTTGTGTCCAATGATTGCCAACTGCCCCCTTTCTTCATTCATGTGTATCGATTCGAAGTGTAAAGCTTCACTTTCTTCCTCAAATATGAGATCGTTTTGTTCAAATTCCTTTAGTAGGAATACTGTACTTTCCTATAAATAGTATGCTAAATTTTTTGCATAATAAATATAGATGTTGAATAGTTTAAATCGGTAGGGAGCCCTTTGATTGTTGCTGCAATCAAAGGGCTCTTTTATCATAATGAACTTTCAAATACTTTATAAAAAATTTTTGTCCGTAAGTCAGTCGCGGTACGGGTTGAGAAATAAGCATATCGTTTTTTATGTTATAAGCCTCTTTAATAATAAGTTTCCAATAAACATGTTCTTATCTTTTTCCTTTCAACATATTTATATGTAGAGAGGAGAAATGTGGAGTGAAATTTATGAAGCGAGTCATGCAACCATTTATTAATAAAAATCTATCACTTCCTTCCGATTCATTGTCTCTTCCAACAGTAACGATTACTGGAGATAAGCGTGTTGCAATTGAACAACATTATAAATTAATCTCATTTACAGAAAAAATAATTAAGCTACAATGTGAAAATGGCATTATTCAAATAAGTGGCGATATGTTGGTGATCAAACTAATGTATCCGAGAGAGATCATCTTAGAGGGCAACATCAAAGAAGTAAGTTTTGAATCTTAATATGTTGTTTTACTAGGAGGCAGTATGAAACGAATACAAGGAAAAAACGTCGTCGGTTATGTGACAGTTAAAGTGAAAGGAAAACGTCCCGAAGTATTTTTTCAAGCATGTACAGATGCTGGAATTCCAGTTTGGGATATAAAAAAACAAAATAACTCCGTATGTTTAGGTAAAATTTATTTAATTCATGTAAAAAGATTAAAAGTACTTTTACAAAATTATCCGTATGAAGTTGAAATAATCAATCGAAAAGGGTATATTAATTTTTTCAGTTATATTTGGACAAGGAAAGAACTCCTCTTGTCAATCCTTCTTTGTAGTGCAATTATTTTCTTTCTTTCTAATATCATTTGGAAAGTCGAAATAAACGGTGTCTCGGTCGATATTGAGGATAAACTCGAAAAAGAATTGGCTTCCTATGGTCTTTACGAAGGGGCATGGATCTATTCACTTGAATCATTGGATATTGTGCAAGAACAAATAGTAAATGATGTACCCGAGTTATTGTATATCGGAATTGAAAAAAAGGGGACAACTTATACAGTTGATGCTGTAGAAAAATTAGTTGTAAAAGAAGAATCGGAACCGGCTCCGCAACATTTGATAGCTGCTAAAAATGGTATAATCCAAAAAATGTTTATTAAAAAAGGTTCTCCTGTTGTAAATATTAATGATTACGTAAAAAAGGGGGATGTTTTAGTATCAGGAGTAATGGAAGAAGCAAAAAATGAGAACGAAGAGGAAAGTTCAGAAAAATTAAAGGAGATTGTGACCTCTGCAGAAGGTGAAGTATTTGCTAATACATGGTATGAAGTAAATGTTACTAGTTCACTTTATCAACATACTGAAAAATTGTCTGGAGATAAAATTACAAAATATAGTTTGAACATAGGGAAGTGGCAACTGCCGATTTGGGGATTTAAAAAGATTCCATATGAGCAAGTGTTTGAAGAAACAGAAGTAATACCTGTATATCTTTTGAAGTGGAAATTACCCTTTAATCTAATTGAACGAACAATTTATGATAAAGAATCGTTTACTCAAATTAGGAGTGAGGAAGACGCGAAAAATATTGCGATTGAACATGTTAAAGAAGATTTAAAATTAAAATTGGGGAAGGACTCTGAAATAATTAAATATTATGTTTTGCATGAAACAGTAGACAATGGTAAAGTAAAAATGAACTTATATATTAGTGTGACAGAAAATATTGCAATTGGTAAACAAATAAAATAATGAAGGAAGTTTAAAAAGGAGTTACGTAATGGCAGAAAACTTGGAGCAGATTGACCTGCAAATAGATAATTCTAACGAAGCAAGAGAGCTATTTGGAAATAGTGATAATTTTTTAAAACGAATAGAAGAAGAACTGCAGGTTTCAATAATAACACGTGGAGAACAAATTCAAGTTTCCGGAAAGCAAATTGAGCTCGTAGAGATGGTCTTAAACAGTCTATTGAATATTATTAAGAAAGGTCTCTCCATTACAGAAAGAGATGTTTTGTATGCTATTAAGCTAGCTAAAGAAGGTAAGATCAATCAATTTGAAACGTTGTTTGAAGATGAAATTACTAAAAATGCAAAAGGTAAACCAATTCGTGTTAAAACATTAGGACAGAAATCCTACATTAACGCAATAAGGAGACATGATCTTGTTTTTGGAATTGGACCAGCCGGAACCGGAAAAACTTATTTAGCTGTCGTAACAGCAGTCGATGCGTTAAAAAAAGGGCATGCAAAAAGAATTATTCTAACGCGTCCAGCTGTAGAAGCAGGAGAGAGTTTAGGATTTTTACCAGGAGATTTAAAAGAAAAAGTTGATCCTTATTTAAGACCACTTTATGACGCTCTCCATGATGTTTTGGGAAGAGATCAAGCGACTCGATTAATAGAAAAAGAAATTATTGAAATTGCCCCATTAGCTTATATGCGTGGAAGAACACTCGATAATGCATTCGTTATTTTGGATGAAGCACAAAATACAACACCCGAGCAAATGAAAATGTTCTTAACGAGACTTGGATTTGGCTCAAAAATGATTATTACAGGAGACATTACACAAATAGATCTTCCAAAAGGTGTAGAATCTGGTCTTCAAGTAGCGAATAGAATGCTTGGAACAGTTAAAGAAATTGCATTTATTTATTTGGATGAATCGGATGTTGTGCGCCATCCGCTTGTTCAAAAAATTATCCATGCATATGAAAACAATTAACATTTACTAAGCGCTATTTCTGGGGAACTGTTGGGGTGAATACATTTGAAGAAATTTTTCGAAACTATATTATTAATTTTCAATCGAAAATCAAGATGGGTTGCCGTTTTTTTACCGATATTAATATTGGGAGTAACCTTTTTTTTATTAGCAATGAATAATGTTTATTCACAGACATATGAGTTAGAACGTTTTGACCGTGCAAAAGAAACAATTCGTTCCCCGATTACGATCGAAAATGAACTCGAGACAGATCGAAAAATAAGAGAAACTGTCTTGGCAGTTGGTGACAGATATACCATTTTAGAAGAAATAACTGAAGATCAAATTAATTATATAGAAGAGATTTTTGATGCAGTAAGTACATTAGTAAAAGAAACGTCTTCCGATAAAGATGCGACTGATCCAAGTCACTTAGGTTATGATGAGATTGTAAATCAATTACAGGAAATACTATCACCTGAAATAACAGATAAAGTGGATGAGCTTGTTTTTATGGATTTAATCCAAATTGAAGAAAAAGAAAGAAATCATGGAAAAGATGTATTTATAAAAGCAGTAACAAAAGTATTAAATGATGGGGTTAGAATTGAAAATATTCAAAGTTCAAAAGAAGAGGTAGCCTCTATTATTAAATATTCCGCATTAAATACAGAAGTCAAAGAAACATTGAACGAACTAATTGACTTTGCAATTGTTGAAAATTCATTTTTTGATGTGGAAAAAACGATGGAAGCAAGAAATGAAGCAGCAAGTAGTGTTGAACCAGTTGTGATAAGATCTGGGGATATAATCGTCCGAGAAGGCCAAATAATCACAAATGAAATATACGAAGATTTAAAATTAGTTGGTGTATTAAATCAAGAAAAGAGTATTTTACCTGGAATTGGCCTAGCTTTATTTATATTGATGATCGTTAGCTTAGTTGGGTATGAATTAAATAGACTTTACCAAAGAGAAGAACTTGATCAAGGTCAAATTCTAGCAGTAATTCTTATTAGTGTTATTATGGCTGTTATAATGAAAGTCGTTAGCCTATATATAGATCAGGTAAATCACCTTTATTTGCTTGTCCCGGTTGCAACGGGTGTATTATTATTAAAAATGCTAATATATGAACGACTGAGTATCGTATTTTCAATCGTGTTTGCCTTTCTTGGTAGCATATTATTTAACGGAGAAATACCTGGAACCTTAAATATAGAAGTGGGAATTTACTTTTTCTTCTTTCAGCTTGCCGGAATTATATTTTTAAGGAATATTAAAGACCGTGTTACGATAATTATAGCAGCATTTGGAATGGCTATAGTAAATGTTATGACGATTGCTATGTATATATTCCTTTCATTTGAAAAGTTTGAAATAATAACATTTTCGATACATGTAAGTTTTGGTATTGGGGCTGCAATATTATCTGCAGTCTTAACAATAGGGTTATTACCATTTTTTGAAACAGGTTTAGGGATTTTGTCAGATGGTAAATTACTTGCATTAGCGAATCCAAATCAACCCTTGTTACGAAAACTTTTAACAGAGGCACCAGGAACCTACCACCACTCGGTAATGGTGGCTAATTTAAGTGAAGCTGCATGTGAGGCAATTGGTGCAAAAGGATTGTTGGCACGCGTCGGGTCTTATTACCATGATATTGGGAAAACTAAAAAACCCCATTATTTTATTGAAAATCAAGTAGCTATTAGAAACCCACATGATTTTATAGAACCTGAAAAAAGTGCCAATATTATTATTAATCACACTTTAGACGGTGCCGAAATGTTAAAACAGCAAAAATTACCAAAAGAAATTATCGACATTGCTGAGCAGCACCATGGCACTTCTCTTGTTAGTTATTTTTATCATAAGGCTAAAGAGAAGGATGAAGATGTAAATGAAGAAGATTTTCGTTATCCAGGACCTAAGCCTTCCACAAAAGAAGGGGGAATTATTTCTATTTGTGATTCTGCAGAAGCGGCAGTTAGATCACTAAAAGAGCCTTCCCCAGAAAAAATTGAAAAAATAGTTGATTCAATCGTTAATAATAAATTAATGGATGGGCAATTAGATGCCACGCCACTAACTTTAGAGGAATTGCATATTATTAGGGAAACGGTTTGTGAAGCATTAAAGGGGATATTTCATTCTCGTATTCAATATCCTACAAAGGAGGCCAACTGATGCATATTGATGTTTATGATAAAACGAATACGTTATCTGAGAATCAAATACAATTGTTAAAAGATGTACTTCAATTTACGGCAGAAAAAGAAAAGATAGTTCATGATGTGGAGTTATCAGTAACCATTGTAACAAATGAGGAAATTAAACATTTAAACAATCAATATCGAAATAAAAATGAACCAACAGATGTCTTATCATTTCAGATGGATAATCCTTTTATGGAACATGAAAATGAAATTAATTATGAACCACTGCAAATAGGGGATATAATTATTTCTATCGAGAAAGTAAATGAACAAGCTACAAGATATAATCATTCGCTTGACAGAGAATTAACTTTTCTTGCTATTCATGGTTTTCTTCACTTATTGGGATATACGCATGATAATAAGGAAAATGAAAAAGTTATGTTTCAAAAACAAGATACTATTTTAGAGGAGTTTAAACTTGGAAGGTAATGGGAAAAGAGGTATAGGGCTGGAGTATGCCTTAAACGGCTTAAAAGAAGCCTTTATAAGAGAGCGTAATTTCCGGATTCATCTTTTTATAGCGACCATTGTGATCATTACTGGATTTTATTTCCGCCTTAAATGGTTCGAATGGATATTTATAATCATCATGATACAGACCGTTCTTATTACAGAGCTAATTAACAGTCTAATTGAACGAATTATTGATTATATAAAACCAGAACTTCATCCCAAAGCAAAAATTATTAAAGATATATCGGCAGGTGCTGTATTAGTTGCAGCTATTACTTCCATTATTGTTGGGTTAATTATTTTTATTCCCAAAATAGTTTTGTAAAGCAATCCGCTAGAATGTGCGGATTTTTTCTTTCTAAACATATAATAGTTCTTTAATTAACAAATAGCGAATTAATGCGAAATTTATCTTTCTTTTAAAAGCTTTGTCGAAATGATTAAAATAAATTTGAATCTATAGTATTATATGTAAAATAACAGGGACAATCAGGAGGATAAAATGGAAAAAGAGCACCATTCAGGATTCGTCACAATTATTGGCAGACCAAATGTAGGAAAATCTACATTAATAAATCAAATTGTTGGAGAAAAAATCTCCATCATTAGTGATAAAATTCAAACGACAAGACATACAATTCACGGGATTGTTTCCGAAGAAGATGCCCAAATTATCTTTATTGATACTCCGGGAATCCATAAGCCGAAACACCGATTAGGTGACTATATGGTTGACGTTTCTATTCAATCACTAGAAGACGTAGATGTGGTATTGTTTATGATCAATGCAAAAGAAGGGTATGGAAAAGGTGATGAATTTATTTTAGAAAAACTTAATAATGTAAAAAGCCCGGTATTTTTATTAATAAATAAGGTCGATCTTATCCACCCCGACGAATTATTTCCGATCATTGATCAATATAAAGATAAATGTGAATTCGAAGAGATAATACCAATTTCGGCTTTAAATGGGAATAATGTCAAGAATTTAATATCTTTAATTAAGCAGCATTTACCTGAAGGTCCAAAATATTACGGGGATGATCAGTTATCGAATAAAACGGAGCGATTTATGTATAGTGAGATTATTAGAGAGAAAGTATTAATCCATACAAAAGAAGAAGTTCCACATTCGATTAATGTAATGATTGAATCACTAAAAGAAAAAAACCACAATAACATGTATATTCAAGCATTAATAATAACAGAACGAAAATCTCAAAAAGGGATTTTAATTGGCAAACAAGGGAGTATGCTTAAAAAAATTGGTCAAGAGGCTAGGGAAGAAATTGAAGCGATGACTGGAAAAAAAGTTTTTCTAGAGCTATGGGTTAAAGTACAGAAAGACTGGCGAAATAGACAGTCATTATTGGCACAATATGGATTTAATAATGAATAACATTGGTAAAATTTAATACTCATTATTGTGGCTGAATAGGAAATTCTAATAGTAAGTTGCATTTTCACGTATTTACAACAAATATAAAAAGGAAAGGAAGGTTTCTTGTGAATAATTTAATTTGGAGTTTATTTCAAAAAACAGGAAACGTTGAAACCTATTTATTGTTGAAAGAGTTAGAAAATGAACAGCTTGAAGAAGAGAAAATTGAAAGCGAAGATATTGCATCATTGCAGACAAGAATGTAGCATATATATTTAAGGAGAAAATATATATGCTGAAACAATTAGAAGGAATCGTATTAAAAACCCATGATTATGGGGAAACCCACAAAATTTTATCAATTTTTACGAAAGAACTTGGGAAAATCTCCGCTATCTCAAGAGGAGCAAATAAACCCAAAAGCAGACTTAGCGCCATTTCTCAAGTCTTTATTCAAGGTGATTTTTTAATCTATGTTACGAAAGGATTAAGCACAATACAACAGGGGCAAATTATTCGCTCACATCGTTATATTAGAGAAGATATTGAAAAAACAGCTTATGCTTCCTATATCATCGAATTAACCGATAAAACCATAGAAAGAACGGAACCTGATCCGTTTATCTATGACCAGTTAGATCGAACACTGAACTGGATAGACGAAAATGAAGCGTTTTTAATTCCAGTAATGATGTATGAGTTGAAGCTGTATAAAAAAGGTGGCTTCGCTCCGGTTACAAGTCGTTGTGTCAATTGTGGCAACACAATCTATCCATTTGCTTTTTCAATCCAAGAAGGTGGATTGCTTTGTGAACAATGTAAACACCTTGACCAGCGAGCGGTTTTTTTAGAAAATGCGATCGCTAGATTATTACCTATTCTTGAAAATGTTGGTATAGAAAGAGTAGGTAATATATCTGTAAAAGATTATAATATTCAATTGTTGCGAAATTTATTAAACAATTATTATGATCAATATGGTGGCTATTCCTTAAAGTCTAGAAAGTTTTTATCGCAATTAGACTTATTTAAATAATGGCTTATTTAAATAATATTCAATTTTTAAAAGAAAATGATAATCGTTGCAAAAATGCGAAAAATTTTGTATGATTTAATTGTATGAAAATGCATCGAAAGAGAAAAGTACGAATTGCACCCTATTTATAGCGAGTCCAGGATAGTGAAAGCTGGATAATAGTACAATGTCGGAAGGCACTCTGGAGCATTTTTAAAGAAAGTGGCTGGATACTTATAAAGTTGAAAGCAAGTAGGGTGGAACCGCGGGCAAAAATCCGTCCCTATGTCTTTTTATAAAAAAGACATAGGGACGGATTTTTTTATAAATTGACTAAATGCGTAGTAGAAGTAAACTGTGCAGTAGTGAAAATTTAAATACTAACGAAATGTAGACAAGTAAAATGCCGCTACGGAAATACACTCCGCTTTCCGTGGGCGGCTGATGAGCCCCTTCGTGCTACGCACTTGTGTCTCACCTAGGCCTATCCTCCCACAGGAGTCTCCGTGTATTTCCTTCGCTGAAAGGATGCATGTTTTTCCAACTAGCGTAGGCAGAATACGTAGACTCTTGCGGGAACAGCAAACGGTTTTCGATGGGACGAACGATAGTGGCAGTCCCACGTGTCCGAAGACCCCGCAGCGGTGGTCTTCCGCAAGGAGGCTGAGGTAGTGCCCGCGGAAAGCGAAGTATTCTGCCGAAGCGGTATTTCATCACCAATTTAGCAAGGAAGTGAGCAAACACTTATTGTATTTCCGTAGCGGTATTTACATCGCAACTTTGTTTGATATTTACAAAGAAAATTACTCAAGTTACTGCACAGTTTATGGAAATTACGATGTATGCCTGTGATTGCATGAAGGTAACTTTGAAGTTTCGATATGTTGTAGAATTAATCTGAATTCAACTCTTGCCAGTTTAATGGAATAATCGTTACTTTGAATCTGCAAAAGTAAATAACGAATAATTAATTATGTATAAGGAGAGACGAAATGAATATTCAAGAAATGATTTTAACGTTACAGAAATATTGGTCTAAGCACGACTGTATTTTAGTACAAGCATACGATGTCGAAAAAGGAGCGGGAACTATGTCTCCAATGACTTTATTAAGAAGCTTGGGACCTGAACCTTGGAATGTTGCTTATGTAGAACCTTCACGCCGACCTGATGACGGTCGTTATGGAGAAAATCCCAATAGACTTTACCAACATCATCAATTTCAAGTAATTATGAAACCTTCACCAGATAATATCCAGGATCTATATTTAGAATCCTTATTTGAATTAGGAATCAATCCATTACACCATGATATTCGTTTTGTAGAAGATAACTGGGAAAATCCGACCCTTGGTGCTTCAGGACTTGGCTGGGAAGTATGGTTAGATGGGATGGAAATTACGCAGTTTACTTACTTTCAACAAATTGGTGGTTTAGAGGCAAATCCAGTTGCAGTTGAACTAACGTATGGAATTGAAAGGTTAGCATCTTATATTCAAGATAAAGAAAATGTGTTTGATTTAGAATGGGTTAATGGTGTAACATATAAAGATATTTTCTTGCAACCAGAATATGAACACTCTACGTATGCATTTGAAACATCTAACACGGATACATTGTTTACGCTCTTTTCCTTGTACGAAGAAGAAGCGAAAGCAACAATGGAAAAAGGCTTAATATTTCCTGCATATGATTATGTTTTAAAATGTTCTCATACATTTAATTTACTTGATGCAAAAGGTGTCATATCGGTAACCGAACGTACAGGATATATTGCAAGAGTAAGAAATCTTGCTAGAAGTATTGCAAAAGCATACATCAAGGAAAGAGAAAGCTTAGGATTTCCAATGTTAAAAATGGAGGAAAAGAATAATGAGTAATCATGTGTTATTTGAAATCGGTGTGGAAGAATTGCCAGCAAGATTTATTGATTATGCTGAAGAACAACTTAAAGACAAAACAGAAAAATGGTTACAAGATAATCATCTTGAATACAAAAAAATTAAAACATTTTCAACCCCAAGACGTTTAGCGATTCAAATTCATGCCCTTGCTTCAGAGCAAACTACAATTACAGAAGAAGTAAGAGGTCCCCAAGAAAAAATTGCTAAAGATGAAAATGGGAACTGGACAAAAGCGGCGATTGGATTTACAAAAGGACAAGGTAAACAACTAGAAGATATATATGTAAAAGAATTAAACGGCATTTCCTATATATTCGTTGAAAATACAACGGAGGGAAAAAGAGCTGAAGAAATATTACCAAATTTTTCAGAAATAATTTCTGCGATTGCCTTCCCACAAACAATGCGATGGGGGAGTGACAGTTATCGTTTTGCAAGACCTATACGCTGGTTAGTTGCACTGTTAAATGATAAGGTTATTCCTTTTGAAGTGGCTCATGTTAAGACTAATAATATTACATATGGGCATCGTTTTTTAGGTGACAAAATGATAATTACTGATCCACTGAAGTATGAATCCATTTTAGAAAATAATTATGTTATTCCAGATGCTAAAAAACGCGAATCCATGATTGTTGAGCAAATAAAGGAACTAGAAAACAAAGAAGGATTTCAAATTGCCGTTCATAATGAACTTTTACAAGAAGTTCGAAACTTGGTAGAATATCCAACTGTATTCTTTGGGAAATTTGCAGAAAATTATCTTGAGCTTCCTTCTGAAACATTAATTACATCAATGGCAGAGCATCAAAGATATTTTCCGGTTTATTCACATGAAGACGGAACATTACTTTCTTATTTTGTTGGTGTTCGAAATGGTGATAAAGAGCATATTGAAAATGTAGTGAAAGGAAATGAAAAAGTATTACGTGCTCGTTTAAAAGACGCTGAATTTTTCTACGATGAAGATAGAAATCGATCAATTGATTATTATTTAGAAAAATTGAAAACGGTTGTCTTTCAAGATAAAATCGGAACAATTTATGAAAAGACGCAACATGTAGTTTCCATAACTGAACAGATAAACCGGAAATTGCAGCAAACAGATGAAGTAATGGAACTATCAAAACGGGCGGCAGAAATTAGCAAGTTTGACTTAGTTACTGACATGGTAAATGAATTTCCAGAGTTGCAAGGGATTATGGGTGAAAAATATGCACTTCATTTTGGGGAAAAAGCACCTGTTGCAGCAGCTGTTAAAGAACATTATTTCCCAATCCAAGCTAATGGAGAATTACCAAAAACAGTAGTTGGTTCGGTTGTAAGTGTTTCAGATAAGCTAGATACAATTATAGGTTGTATCTCAGTTGGACTTACTCCTACTGGTTCACAAGACCCGTACGGTTTAAGACGTCAAGCAATTGGTATTTTGCGGATTCTTTCAGAACAGAGATGGGAAATTTCCGTAGAAGAGTTAGTATCAATTACAGAGAATTTATATGAAATTAACGACACAGAGGTAAAGGATAATATAAATAGCTTTTTAAAAAATCGAGCAGCCTATATTCTAAGTGAACACGGTATTGATCAAGACGTCGTACAGGCTGTATTAGCTAAGGAAATTGGTGTTTTTCATTATACGATTGAAAAGGCAAAAATTTTATCAAGAATGCGCAATGACGATGCATTTAGAAGTATCCAAGAAGCGTTAGTCCGAGTAATGAATCTAGGAAAAAAACAGGAGCAAACAAATATTGAGCAAACATTGTTCCGAACAGACTCAGAAAAAGAGTTATACAACAAGTATGTGCAAGTAAAGGATTCCGTTAATGAAGCAATATTAAAACTAGATGCCGAAAAAGCATTAGTTGAATTAGGTAAATTAACAGAAGAGATTCATTCGTTTTTTGAACATACAATGGTTATGGTTGAAGAGGAAAACATTAAGAATAACCGTCTAGCCCTCGTACATGTCATATCCAATCTCATCGAACAATATGCAGATATGACACTAATTGAATGGAAACAGCATAAATAATAGTGATAAATCGATATTACGTATGAAGGAGAGGTTTTAATTTTAGCAATCCTTAAAACTCTCCTGTTATACCATTAAATAAAGAAACTGATCCTAGTTTAAACATTGTCCTTTTCAATTCTTTCATACTATAATATTTCATAAGGAAAGCATCACATGTACATGTGGGTGGTGATAAAGTGGAGTTATCAGAGCGCCAAGAAAAAATAATTGAAATTGTAAAAGAAAATGGCCCAATTACTGGAGAACAAATTGCCGATAGGTTAAGTTTATCTCGGGCAACATTACGTCCAGATTTAGCAATTTTAACGATGGCAGGCTATCTAGATGCAAGACCCCGAGTCGGTTATTTTTTTACTGGGAAAACCGGTTCGGAATTACTGACTGAAAAAGTAAAAAAATATAAAGTTAAAGATTTTCAGTCTGTACCAGTTGTAGTGAAAGAAGATGATTCTGTCTATGATGCTATTTCATCGATGTTTCTTGGAGATGTAGGTACATTATTTGTCGTAAATGAATCAGGCTGCTTAACTGGTGTTTTATCCCGTAAAGATTTATTGCGTGCGAGTATAGGAAATCAAGATTTGAATACGATTCCTGTACATATCATTATGACAAGAATGCCCAATATTACAGTTAGTAGATCAGAAGATTTGCTTATCGAAAGTGCTAAAAAATTAATCGACAAACAAATTGATGGTTTACCAGTAGTTAAAGATACGCCTGAAGGCTTACATGTAATTGGGCGAATTACAAAGACAAATATTACAAAAGCATTTGTAGAAATAATACTCGATGAACAAGTTTAGAAAGAGGGATAATGATGAATAGCCCATCCGTATATGTATTATCTGATTCAGTAGGTGAAACTGCAGAACTCGTTATTAAAGCTGGATTAAGTCAGTTTACAAATGGTAATTATAAAATCCAACGAATTCCATATGTTGAAGATAAAGTTACAATTGACGAAACGCTAGAAATTGTAAAAGGTAAAACAGCAATAATTGGCTATACATTGGTTGACCCTGAGTTAAGAAATTATATGAATAGCCGAGCTAAAGAACTAAATATAGAAGTTGTAGATTTTATGGGGCCTATGATGGAAGCAATGGAGAGGACATTTAAAAATGCGCCTCGACTAGAACCAGGTCTTGTATATAAGCTTGATAAAGATTATTTTAAAAGAATAGAAGCGATTGAGTTTGCGGTCAAATATGATGACGGTAGAGACCCAAGAGGGATTGCAAGGGCGGATATAGTCCTTATTGGCGTTTCTCGAACTTCTAAAACACCATTATCGCAATACTTAGCACACCAAAGACTTAAAGTAGCTAATGTACCTGTAGTTCCAGAAGTCGACCCTCCAGAAGAATTATTTCGAATCGATAAATCAAGATGTATCGGTTTAAAGATTAGCAGGGACAAATTAAATGAAATTCGCAAAGAAAGATTAAAAGCCTTAGGATTAGGTGACCATGCAACGTATGCGACATTAAAAAGAATTGATGAAGAATTGGAGTTTTTTGAAAAAATTGTTAAGAAAATTGGTTGCGATGTTATTGATGTATCAAATAAAGCTGTTGAGGAAACTGCAAATATTATCTTACAAAAGTGTCGTAAAGAAAATCGCCTAACAGATTAGACATTTTAATATATTTATATTATAATAATATGTTGTACTGTAGATATACGTTTAGAAGTTGGGGAAAATGGGAATATAGTAAGAATAAGTATAAATATTATTAAACATTCCTTCTTTTACATAATGGAATATATAAAGAAGGAAATTTTTTTTCGATAAGTTAAAAAGTTTGTCGAAAGATGCAGGACTTTTTAACGAGAATCTAGAAATTATATATATCAAGTAAATATGAATCTTGGTGGTGGACATGTTTACAGAGATTCCTGAAAAAATAATAGAGAATATTCGTAATGCAAATGACATAGTTGAGGTAATTGAAGAGTATGTTCAATTAAAGAAACAAGGTAGAAATTACTTTGGATTGTGTCCTTTTCATAATGAGAATTCGCCATCATTTTCTGTAACAAAAGAAAAACAGATATTTCATTGTTTTGGTTGCGGTAAAGGTGGAAATGTTATCACATTTCTTATGGAAATAGAAACATTGACCTTTATGGAAGCTATTCAGTTGCTTGCTGATCGTTCAAGTATAACATTACCCGAAATCAATACAAAACAAACATCTATATCAGAAGAAGATCAGCAATTATTATCCGCTTATGATTGGTTATCTAAGTTTTATCATCATCTGCTTCGTTATGCAGAGGATGGTAAAAAAGGTTTAGATTATTTTAAGAATAGAAGGTTGAATGAAAATACGATTGAACAATTCCAACTTGGATATGCTCCAATAAATAGTGATTTTACAGTTAAATTTTTGGAGAATAAAGGCTTTCATCATCAATTACTAATTAAGGCAGGACTTTTAACACCAAGAGATGATAATTTTATCGATCCATTTCGTGGCAGGGTAATTTTTCCTATCGCTAATCATTTAGGACGTACTGTTGGCTTTGGTGCACGTACTCTTCAAGAACAAGGTCCTAAATATTTAAATAGTCCTGAACACGCCTTATTTCAGAAAGGTAAGTTACTATATAATTTTCATTTAGCAAAAAATCATATACGGAAACAAAATAAAGTTATTCTCTTTGAAGGCTACATGGATGTCATCGCAGCATATCAATCAGGGATAAAAAATGTTGTCGCTACTTTAGGGACGGCTTTAACGGAGCACCAGGCTAAATTATTACACAGATATGTAGATACCGTGATTATTTGCTATGATGCTGATACTGCAGGATTACATGCTAGTTATCAAGCAGCGAATTTATTAAGACGAATTGGCTGTGATGTAAAGATTGCTGAAGTAAAGAATGAAATGGATCCTGATGAGTATATAAATACGCATGGTGGTGCACAATTTACGAAACAGGTAATTGAGCCTAGTCATACTTATTTCAAGTTTTTCATGAAGTATAAAAGAAATGATTATAATTTGTCAGTTGATAGTGAACGAATAGCTTATATTGAAGAGATTGTTAAACAGTTGGCTACGATTGAAAGTCCAATTGAGCGAGAATATTATGTACATGATATAGCGAAAGAGTTTAATTTATCGAGTGAAATTATTCAATATGATATTGAGCAACATAAAAAGAAAAATAATTCTTTTTATAGGGATAACTCAAATAGTAATAGTAATACTAATACAAAACCATATAATTATAATAAAGTCAATATGCAACCAGCTTATATAAATGCTGAAAGAAAATTGCTTGCTTTGATGATAAAGGATTCTTCAATATTGGAAAAAGTACAACAAAAAATTGGGGTTGGATTTAATTTAGATGAACATAAAGTGATTTTAACTCACTTATATGCGCATTATGAGGAGAAAAACGACGTAAATGTTAGTGAGTTAATTGATAAGTTAGATGATCACCTCAAACAAATAATCACTGAAATTATCTTTATACCTATAAGTGAAACAATTTCAGAACAAGTAGTAAATGATTATATAAATCAAATCCAATTGGAGGCTACTGACATAACGTACCTTCGCTCACTAAAAGAAAAGCAAAAGCAAGAGAAAGACCCTTTTTCAGCCGCAAAAATCGGATTGGAAATTATTGAAATTGAGAAACAGCTAAAGAATATGAAATAAGATTTTATTAAGGAGGGATGGGGACTCATGACTGAAAACAAATCTTCTCAAACAATGGAAAATGATTTAACTTTAGAACAAGTAAAAGAAGAGCTATTAGAAATTGGGAAAAAAAATGGCGTTCTTGTATATGAGGAAGTAGCGGATCGCTTATCGACCTTTGAAATTGAACCAGAACAAATTGATGAATTTTATGAGTACCTAGAGGAACAAGGTGTTGAAGTAATAGGCGATGCCGAAGATGAGGAAGCATTAAAAGAGGATCTAACAGATGAAGAAAATTTGAGAGATTTAAGTGTTCCACTCGGTATAAAAATTAATGACCCTGTTCGGATGTATTTGAAGGAAATTGGTAGAGTAGATCTTCTGACTGCTGAGGAAGAAGTTAATCTAGCTAAACGTATCAAAGAAGGGGATGAAGAAGCAAGTCGAGCACTTGCTGAAGCGAACTTACGACTTGTTGTAAGTATTGCAAAACGATATGTAGGAAGAGGTATGCTATTTCTTGATTTAATTCAAGAAGGGAATATGGGGCTCATTAAAGCGGTCGAAAAATTTGACCATGAAAAAGGATTTAAATTTAGTACGTACGCAACTTGGTGGATCCGCCAAGCAATTACTCGTGCAATTGCCGATCAGGCAAGAACAATCAGAATTCCAGTTCATATGGTGGAGACGATAAATAAATTAATCCGAGTACAACGACAGTTGTTACAAGATCTTGGACGGGAACCGACACCTGAAGAAATTGGGAAAGAAATGGATTTATCACCTGCAAAAGTGCGTGATATTCAAAAAATTGCCCAAGAACCAGTTTCATTGGAAACACCAATTGGAGAAGAAGACGATTCTCATCTAGGTGATTTCATAGAGGACCAAGAAGCAGTTTCTCCTTCAGATCATGCGGCATACGAACTGTTAAAAGAACAATTAGAAGATGTTCTTGATACGTTAACTGATCGTGAAGAAAATGTGTTAAGATTGCGTTTTGGTTTAGACGATGGCAGAACTAGAACTCTAGAAGAGGTAGGAAAGGTTTTCGGAGTAACGAGAGAAAGAATCCGTCAAATTGAAGCAAAAGCATTACGTAAATTAAGACATCCGAGCAGAAGTAAACAACTAAAAGACTTTTTAGAATAATTTCATAATGATTTCATTATGAAATTGTTTACATATTTTTTACAAATTCTAATCCTTAAATACGTAACGTATGTATTATTACTTTAAACTAAAAGGAAATTCGAGTAGAATAAGGATAGTCTTTATTTCTATTTGGAGTACATAACACAATTACATAAGGAGGAAGTACGTCATGAAAAGAAATATTCTCCCATTTGGAATTATAGCTATCGTAGGTATTTTTATATCGATTATCGTATTCTACGTTGGTGTGCATCAACGTGATGATATTCGACTAGCTGAAGAAAATGGCGGAGAACCAGTTGAAGAACAGGGAGAAGTGGCAACAGATCCTGAAGAGATCTTTTCAAGTTCTTGTGCAAGCTGTCATGGACAAGACCTATCAGGAGGAGCTGGACCAGATTTAACTTCAGTAGGTAGTAGTCTTTCTGCAGAAGATATTCATAATATTATCATGAATGGTCAAGGAGCTATGCCTGGTGGCTTAGTAGGAAATGAAGAAGCCGATGTTTTAGCTGAATGGCTCAGTGAAATGAAATAAAATAGTTAGAGTACGGTAAGCTTTCTGTTTAAACAGAAAGCTTTTCTCGATTTATAGCCATATAAACTAACTTGGATATGAGTTTGTTTTTTCTAAATTTTAATATAGGTGAATGATATGAAGACAGAAATAAAATTATCAAAAAGATTAAAAATGGTCGCCTCTTATTTATCTAAAGGAACTTTTTTTGCAGATATAGGTTCGGATCATGCATACTTACCATGTTATATATGTTTAAAAGACGAAAAATCCCGTGCTATTGCAGGTGAAGTTAGAAAAGGACCATATAAAAGAGCACTTGAAACTGTAGAAGCTTATCAATTAACGAATAAAATTGAAGTACGTCTTGGAAATGGCCTAGATATAATTAATTATAACGATGGCGTAAAAGAATTGGTAGTAGCTGGTATGGGTGGGAGTCTTATTACGCAAATTATTGAATCTGGTAAAGAAAAATTAATAACGATGAATCGTCTAATTTTACAGCCAAACAACGCAGCACATCTTATTCGTAAATTATTACTAGATCTTGGTTATTCGTTAACGCATGAAGAGATTTTAGAAGAAAATAATCATATTTATGAGATTATAGTTGCAGATAAAATTAATAATGAACGATCTCAATGGAATCCCACCGAAATGGAAAAGCAGTTATTATTCGGTCCTATTTTAATGAAAGAGAATTCACCTGTATTTTTCAAAAAGTGGAAAATGGAGAAACAAAAATTGATAAAAGTTATTCATCAGATGAATAATGCTAAAAATATTGATTATGAAAAGCTTGCACAGTATGAAACCCAATTAAAGTGGATGGAGGAGATTTTATCATGAATAATGTTACGCATGGAAATGTCTTTAAGGCACTTGAAGAATGGGCACCGAAACAGTTTGCATATGATTGGGATAATGTTGGTCTACAAGTCGGTTCTTATACGGATGAAACGAAAAAGATATTAGTTACACTTGATGTATTAGAATCAGTTGTAGACGAAGCAATAGCAAATGAAACAAATTTGATTATTGCTCATCATCCGTTACTATTTAAAGCCTTAAAAAATATTGATTTTCAATCAGTAAAAGGGAAAATAATAAAAAAAATTATTAAACATGATATCACCGTCTATGCTGCACACACAAACCTCGATATAGCGAATGGAGGAATAAATGATTTATTGTGTGAAGCGTTAGACCTTGTTTCAACCAAACCATTAGTTGATAAACAAACAGAAAAGATCTTAAAACTAGTTGTGTTTGTTCCTGTTACACATGCTGAAATAGTACGTGAGGCTCTCGGAAATGCAGGAGCTGGTCATATTGGCGAATATAGCCACTGTACTTTCCAGTCGGAAGGCCTGGGTACTTTTAAGCCATTAGAAGGGACAAACCCATATATTGGAAAGGAAAATGAATTAGAAAAGGTAGAAGAATGTAAAATTGAAACAGTAGTAAAAGAATCTAATTTGAATCATGTTATAACCGTAATGAAAAAGGCACACCCTTATGAAGAAGTTGCTTATGATTTATATCCTCTAGAACTTGCCGGTGATTCATTTGGTCTTGGAAGAATCGGTTCATTTGAAGAGCCGATGACTTTGCAGTCTCTATGTAACAAAGTGAAAAAAGCATATCAAGTAAATTACCTTCGAGTAACAGGTGATTTGGATCAACAAATAAAGAAAATTGCTATAATTGGAGGTAGTGGTGAGAAATACATTTATCAAGCTAAAAGAATGGGTGCAGATGCGTTTATTACAGGGGATGTAACCTTTCACCTAGCACAAGATGCTAAAGAGTTAGGGCTTGCTATTATCGATCCTGGGCATTATATTGAACAAATTATGAAAAAAGCGACGAAAAAATATTTAATGAAAAAGTTTTCAACTATACAAATTTTTGAATCAAAAATTGATACAGATCCATTTCAATTTGTGTAATTGAAAGGAGTCCAATATATAATGAATGAAACTTTCGAACAATTAGGACTAAATAATACAATGTTACAAGTAGTGGATAAATTATATTTTAAAAAGCCTACAAATATTCAAGTTCAGTCAATCCCTTCAATTTTACAAGGTAAAAGTATTATTGGTGAATCGCAAACAGGATCAGGGAAAACACATGCTTACTTATTACCTTTATTAAATCAAATTGATGAGTCTAAAGAAGAGGTACAACTTGTTATCACTGCACCAACACGTGAATTATCGATGCAAATTTTTGAAGAAATAAAGACAATTACGGAATTAGCACAAAAAGAACAAAATTGGATCACTCGTCTAATCGTTGGAGGAGCAGACCGACAACGAATGATAAAGCAATTAGAAAGAAAACCTCATATTGTTGTTGGTACCCCGGGAAGAATTTTAGATATGGTTAATGAAGGAGTACTCTCTATTTATTCAGCAACTTCTTTTGTTATTGATGAAGCTGACTTAATGTTAGACTTCCGTTTTATTGATATAATAGATGAGTTGTTGGTACGTAGTAAAAAAGAGGTACAAATCCTCGTGTTTTCAGCAACTATCCCAAAACAGTTAAAACCGTTTTTAAATAAATATCTTGCACAACCTGTCCATATTAAAATTAAAAATGGACTTACACCAGATCAAATGGAACATCGACTAATTGAAATAAAGCATCAAGATGTTGTTCAAAAAATAATGGATATAACAGAAATCATTCAACCGTATGTAGCCATTCTTTTTACGAATAGTAAAGAATCTGCAGATGACCTTGGGAATCAATTAGCGGAGAAAGGTTTAAACGTAGGTGTTTTACACGGGGGTTTAACAAGTCGTGAACGAAAAAGAATGGTCAAAGCAATTTTAGACCTTCGTTATCAATATATAGTGGCCACAGATTTAGCTTCAAGAGGTATCGATATAAAAGGAGCTAGCCATGTCATTAATGTTGAACTTCCTAAAGAGTTAGATTTTTATATCCATCGAGTAGGAAGAACAGCTAGGGCTGGTCTAGCCGGTACAGCAATTAGTTTTTTCAGAGAAGAAGATACTGCTCTAATTGAGGAATTAGAGAAAAAAGGAATTCATTTTGTATTTAGCGATATAAAAAATGGTGAATGGGTAGATGCGAAAAGATTTAATAAACGGGAATTACGAAAAAATATCGCTACTAAATTAGATCAAGAAGCATGGAAACAAGTTAAGAAACCGACTAAAGTAAAACCAGGTTATAAGAAAAAAATGAAGAAACAGCAGGAAAGAATTAAAAGTCGCCTAAAGAGAGAAAAACGTAACAATAATAGAAAATAATGGGGTGGAATAATGGTTAAGTTAGGATCACATGTATCAATGAGTGGGAAAAAAATGTTATTAGGTTCAAGTGAAGAAGCAACTTCTTATGGAGCAAACACATTAATGATTTATACTGGTGCACCACAAAATACGAGAAGAAAACCAATTGAAGAATTAAATATCGATGCTGGGATTGAACATATGAAAGAAAATGGAATAAGTGATATTGTTGTACATGCCCCTTATATTATCAATATTGCTAACACAATTAAGCCAGCAACTTTTGAATTAGGGGTCTCTTTTTTACAAAGCGAGATTGAACGTACAGAAGCCATTGGAGCAAAACAAATTGTATTACATCCTGGTGCGCATGTCGGAGCTGGTGCTGATGAAGGGATTAAAAAAATAATTGAAGGTTTAAATGAGGTCATTACGAAAGACCAAACCGTACAGATTGCCCTTGAGACGATGGCAGGTAAGGGAACTGAAATTGGAAGAAGTTTTGATGAAATAGCGAAAATAATTGATGGCGTAACACATAACGAAAAATTAAGTGTCTGCTTTGATACTTGTCACGTACATGATGCAGGATATCATGTCGCTGCTGGGTTTGATGACGTCTTAAATGATTTTGATAAAATCGTTGGTGTAGATAGAATTAAAGTTGTCCATGTGAATGATAGCAAAAATGAGCGTGGTGCCGGGAAAGACCGTCATGAAAATATTGGTTTTGGACATATTGGTTTTAAAGCACTTCACTACGTTATTTTTCACGAAGAATTCGAAAAAATACCTAAAATTCTAGAAACACCTTATGTGGGTGAAGATAAGAAAAACAAACGACCTCCATATAAATTTGAAATTGAAATGATCAAGGACGGATCATTTGATGAAAACTTGCTTCAAAAAATCATGGGCTAATTTGCAATAAATAACATAAATGAAATAGTCTATAATCCATAAACTATACTTACCTTAAGAAAAGGGGGTAAGCCTTGTGGAAAATCAAAACTTAAACGAACCATCAAAGGAACAAGATCCAGTGAACCCAGTGGACGAGCATGTTTTTAAAGAAGAAACGTCTGCTGAATTTACCGAAGATACAATTAGAGATGATCGTGACCAAGCTAGAGATGAAAACAGAGATGAAGTAAATAATGTATATGGTTGGATCGCGATTGCTTTAAGTGCAATATCCTTCTTTTTTATTCCTATTCTTTTTGCAGGTGCAGGAATAATATTAGGATTTATTGCGAGAAACCGGGAAGCACAAATTTTAGGTAATACAGCGATAGTTATCGGTATCTTATCAATTATTACACGATTATTTATCATGCCACTCATATAATAAATTAAAAGGCTGAAGCTAAATTCTTCAGCCTTTTTTAATAAGTTGGGAAATAATAATACATACCAGGAGTTAATTCAATTGTGGTAACTTCAGGATTTACTGAATTGAAATCATCTAATATATCTTCAATTTTGATTTGATTTAATTTTTCACCATTAAGCTCTTCTGAGACAGACAATATAGTATCACCTGCTTCGACTTTGATTTTCACAACAGGTATATTTTTATTAATACCTTGATCATCCATTGTAGAAGATTCATTCGTTTTATTGTTAGTTCCTTTTTGAATATCATTATACAAACTGAGAATTAACAGTATAATACAAATATAAAGGCAAATTTTTTTAAAGGTAAACATAGAATATACCACCTTAAAAAATTTTGAGTAGGGAGGAGTTTATAATGGAAGCAATTATGTCTTCTGATTGGATTGGTTTGATTATTATTGGATTGGGAACATTATTCTTACTAGGTGAAATTCTCGTAAATATGCGCGGTGTTTTTGCCGTACTTGGAATAATCTTTACCGTATATTATTTTTATATGTTCCTGACAGAACCGACTACCATTGTTATTATGCTTATTATTTATTTTGTTGGTCTATTACTAATTTTTATTGATGGAAAATTAATTAATGACGGCACGTTAGCGACACTTGGACTTGCAGGAATGATACTATCTGTTGCTCTTACAGCCCCGAATTTCTTTGCAGGTCTGTATGCAGTAATAGGCGTAATTCTTGGAGGTGCGTTGTCTTTCACATTTCTGAAAGTATTTAAAAGAAGAAATATGTGGAGTAAAATTGCTTTAAAAGATCGGTTGACAAAAGAAGCAGGCTATTCTTCATTAAACGAGAACTATGTGCAATTAGTGGGCAAAACAGGTACTACATTAACTGATTTAAGACCAGTGGGAACGATTGCTATTGACGGAAAAGATTACAGTGCTATTTCAAACGCCCAATGGATAAAAAAGGGGACAGTGGTACAAGTTACGGAAGTAGATGGAACTCGAATTTTAGTGAAGGAAATCTAAAAATATCAATGTAAATTTAATGTTAAATATCCGAATTACCCTTTACATCTATTAAATATTTCTTAATAATAGGACTGTATGTATAATTAATATGCCTCTCGGAGATGATTAACAATTGACAGATTCAATCGACTTACAATCCATCATTTTTGAATTTATTGGTGGTTTAGGGATTTTTTTATTAGGAATTAAATTCATGGGGGATGGTCTCCAAAAATTTGCTGGTGACAGACTACGTGATATTTTGGATCGATTTACAAGTAATCCATTTCTAGGTGTACTTGCTGGAATGCTTGTTACCATGCTTATCCAGAGCAGTTCAGGAACAACGGTATTAACGGTTGCATTAGTAAATGCCGGTTTTATGACATTACGTCAAGCAATCGGGGTCATTATGGGAGCTAATATCGGTACTACCATTACTGCTTTCATTATTGGTTTAGATATTGGAGAATATGCATTACCAATTATTGCAATTGGTTGTTTTATGATATTTTTCTTTAAAAGTCAAAAAGTAAATGTGATTGGACAAGCTATTTTTGGGTTTGGTGCATTATTTTTTGGTTTGGAATTAATGAGCAATGGAATGAAGCCTTTACGATCTTTAGAAGCTTTTCATGAATTAACGTTAAATATGAGTGATAATCCTATCCTAGGAGTAGTAATTGGGACAGTCTTCACACTTATCGTTCAAAGTTCCAGTGCGACAGTCGGTGTTTTGCAAGGATTATTTTCAGAAGGTGCAATTACTTTAGATGCAGCAATACCGGTTCTTTTTGGTGATAATATTGGGACAACGATAACGGCAGTATTAGCATCAATAGGTACTTCTGTTGCTGCAAGAAGAGCTGCTTTTACCCATGTTACTTTTAATATTATCGGAACAGTTATATTTATGATTTTTTTAGGACTCTTTGTTAGTTATGTAACGTTTTTACAAAATACATTTAACCTAAATCCAGAAATGACGATAGCCTTTGCTCACGGAAGTTTTAACGTTGCAAACACGATTATCCAGTTCCCTTTTATCGGTGCTTTAGCATGGATCGTTACAAAGATAATCCCAGGAGAAGATGTGACAATAGAATACAAACCAAAGCACTTAGATCCAATTTTTATCGAACAATCTCCTACTGTGGCACTAGATCAGGCCAAATCTGAGATTATTCGTATGGGTGAATACAGTGTGAAAGGTCTAGAAGAAACAAGCTTATATGTCATGACGCAACAAGAAAAACATTCTGAGATGGCAATGCAAATTGAAGGTGCTTTGAATAATCTTGACAAGGAAATAACGAATTATTTAGTAAACATTTCAAGCAAGACGTTATCAGAGGCAGACAGTTCCAAACATACTGCGTTAATGGATACTGTTCGTGACATTGAACGAATTGGAGATCACTTTGAGAATATTTTAGAACTGATACAATATAAAATAACAAATAAAATAAATTTAACGGAACATGCACATGAAGATCTCCATGAAATGTTTGATTTAACAATTTCCACAGTAAATCAAGCGATAAAATCTCTTGAATTAATGGATAGAGAAGAAGCGTTAGCGGTAGTTCAAAAAGAAGATCAAATTGATAAAATGGAGAGAAGTTTTCGTAAGAGACATATAATCCGAATGAATGAAGGACAATGTACTGGTTCTGCCGGTATCGTATTTGTCGATATTATAAGTAATTTAGAAAGAATTGGAGATCATGCTGTAAATATTGCAGAAGAAGTTTTAAATGGTTAAAATTCTTGGTTAAAATTCTTTCAAAAAAGTGTTGACAAGATATAATGTGCATGGTATATTATATTTTGTCGTTTGTTTTTTGACTCTTCTTTTAGGCAGTAAAAAGAGTTTGTTGTTTTATTGGACAAACTGATAATTTATCTATTATAATAGCCAATGGACGCATAAAAACAAACAATTATCGTTTTTCTAATTTTAAAGTAGTTCAGTGGTAGAGCAAGCCGGATCTTAATAATCATATTATTTGAATTAACGTGGATAGGCCTGCGAGGAGTGTGACAGCACGACGAGACCACTAAGCGTATCAGTTACAAATAAATTAACCTTTATATTAATCTTATTCCACAGTAGCTCAGTGGTAGAGCAATCGGCTGTTAACCGATCGGTCGTAGGTTCGAACCCTACCTGTGGAGCCATATGGCGGCGTAGCTCAGCTGGCGAGAGCGTACGGTTCATACCCGTGAGGTCGTGGGTTCGATCCCCTCCGCCGCTACTTATAAGGACCCTTAGCTCAGTTGGTTAGAGCTATCGGCTCATAACCGATCGGTCGCAGGTTCGAGTCCTGCAGGGTCCACTTAAATCACTCGGAGGAATACCCAAGTCTGGCTGAAGGGATCGGTCTTGAAAACCGACAGGGGTGTCAAAGCCCGCGGGGGTTCGAATCCCTCTTCCTCCTCCATATAAATTAAATACATAGTTTGAGGCTCGATAGCTCAGTCGGTAGAGCAAAGGACTGAAAATCCTTGTGTCGGCGGTTCGATTCCGTCTCGAGCCATATTAGAAAACTTGGTATTCGTTAAAGAAAACATGCCCTTTCAAAGGGGTATGCTGACGTTAGGCGCAAAGCCTGTTCTTAGTCGGCCTTCATTAGAGCCGTAATGGCGAAAGACAGAGGTGAGGTTGCACGTATACTCTAGAGTGCATGCCTTTAATAGCGAATGCTTTAGCTGCACTTATGCGAGTCAAGAAAGTTTTATATTTTCCTATCTGCCAAATAAACAAGCATATGATAATAGCTTGTTTTTTTATTTCATTTTTATTGAGGACAAAGCTAAAGATTTGCACCTTTTACAAAGCTTTGATAACCTTTACATATAAAGATTATAAAATTAAAGGAGAGGATTACATATGTCAAAGTTTGAATTACCAGAACTTCCATATGCTTATGATGCATTAGAACCTACGATTGATAAAGAGACGATGAATATTCACCACACTAAGCATCATAACACTTACGTAACAAACCTAAATAACGCTTTAGAAGGAAACAGTGATCTACAAAGTAAATCAATTGAAGACCTTATTAGCGATTTAAATGCGATACCAGAAGATATCCGTACTGCTGTACGAAATAATGGTGGGGGTCATGCGAACCACAGTCTATTCTGGAAAATTCTTTCTCCTTCGGGTGGCGGTGCGCCAAGTGGCGAGCTTGCGGATAAAATAAATAATAAATTTGGTAGCTTTGATAACTTTAAAGAAGAATTTGAAAAAGCTGCTGCTACACGTTTTGGTTCTGGCTGGGCTTGGTTGGTTGTTAATAATGGTGAGCTTGAAGTAACAAGCACACCTAACCAAGACTCACCATTAATGGAAGGTAAAACACCAATTTTAGGTCTAGACGTTTGGGAGCATGCATATTACTTGAAATATCAAAACAGACGTCCAGAATATGCAAAAGCATTCTGGGACAAAGTGAACTGGGATGAAGTAACTAAAAACTATAATGACGCAAAATAATTTTAACAGAAGACCAAAGGGGGATTTTCCTTTGGTCTTTTTTATTTAAATTTATTACATATCTCGCTCTTTAGTTGTTCACACTATTATTACTAAAGGAGCGCTTTGATATATGTGGAAGCTAACTACGTATTTTTTAGAAAAGGATGAAATGAACAGAGATCTCATTTTGTTATTAGTAATTGGTGGTTTATATTCATTAGGAATATTTTTATCTAATACTTTTGTAAATGTTTTTTTATGGAGACAAACGAATGATTTTCTGACGATTGCCAATTACAATTTAGCTATATTTATCTTTCAGCCAATCACTTTTATAATTGCAGGTAAACTAGCGAAAAAAATTGATCGTATTATAGTTCTTCGTTTAGGAGTAACATTTTTATCTATATTTTTTCTTACCGTATTAATCATTGGTGATCATGCATCTACCTATAACTTTTTACTTGGTTGTCTCTTAGGGGTGGGATATGGCTTTTACTGGTTAGCATTTAATGTTTTAACCTTTGAAATAACTGAACCTGAGACGAGGGATTTTTTTAATGGATTTATGGGAGGTCTTGAATCGTTAGGTGGCATGATAGGACCAGTACTAGCTGGAGCTATCATTTCAAAATTAAAAACGAATATTGGTTACATGACGATTTTTTCAATTTCATTTGGTTTATTTATCCTTGCAGTTATTTGTAGTTTCTTTATAAAAAGAAGAAATGCGGAGGGGAAATATGGACTTTTAACGGTTATTAGAGAAATGCGGGAAAATAAGAACTGGAATAATGTTATTAAATCTAATATATTTCAAGGTATGCGGGAAGGGCTTTTCGTTTTTATTGTTACGATTTGGATATTTCTAGTAACAAAAAGTGAATTTGCAATAGGTATGTTTAATTTATGTTTAAGCGCCTTTTCGTTTATCTTTTATTTACTCGTAACAAAAATTATAAATCCTAACATGCGAAAAAAAGCTATTTTCATTGGCAGTTTAATCATCAGCTTTTCAGTATATATTATTTTATTTGATTTGACATATGTACATTTAATCATTTACGCAATTATTATCGGGATTGGATATCCGATTATTAATGTCCCATTTAATTCCATGGCATACGATGTAATTGGTACAAGCAAGTACGCGAAAGAGTTAAGAATTGAATATGTTGTTGCACTTGAAATATTTGTCAATATCGGACGTGTTTTTTCAATTCTTATTTTTATAATTTCAATGTCTATTTATAAAAACCCTAATATTATACCGATTCTTTTAGGGATATTTAGTAACACCTACTTATTTATATTTATCTTTATGAATAAAGTTCGTTTAACTTATCAGAAATAAGCAAAATAATTTCCTCGTAATGATTAAATATCCGCCAAGATATGCTATAATTATTTGGGTGAGATTAAAATTACAAGGGGGAATTGCTAATGGTAAATAAGAAAAAGAATGTGTCACGAATTCCCTTACGTATAAACATAATATTTTTTGTCGTATTTATCCTATTCTCTGTACTTGTTGTGCAGCTAGGAGTAGTACAAATTTTACAAGGGGAAAGTTTTCAAAAAGAAATCGATCGGACAATTAAGGATATATCAAGATCTCCTGTTCCAAGAGGAAAAATTTTTGACCGTAATGGAGAAATAGTAGTGGATAACAAGCCGCTTTATTCGATTACGTATACACCTCCGAAAAGAGTACAGGCAGAAGATAAACTTAAATTAGCAGAAGAACTAACAAATTTTCTTATCGTTGATGATAAAGTTCTTAAAAAAATTACTGAACGTAATAAAAAAGAGTATTGGTATTTAAAAAATATAGATAAAGCAGTTGAACGATTAACTGACAAGGAAAAAGAAGAATTGGATGATATTGAACAATATGACCTTATGCTCAAAAGAATTACGGATGAGGAAATCGCTAATTTTACGGATGACCAACTACAAGTGATCGCGATTAAACGTGAATTAGATAAGGCATATTCACTTACTCCAGAAGTGATCAAAAATAAGGATATTTCCGTTCAGGAATATGCGGAAATTGCAGAAAATTTAAGTGAGCTTCCAGGAATTAACGCATCTACAGATTGGGAACGAAAATATGTTTATGGTGATACCCTAAAGTCAATTATTGGCTCAATAACTTCACAAGAACAGGGAATACCTGCTGAAAAAGAGGATTATTATTTAACGAGGGGTTACAACCGAAATGACAGGGTAGGTAAAAGTGGTCTTGAAGAACAATATGAAGATGTCCTTCGAGGTAGAAAAGAACAAGTTCAATATACAACAACAAAAAATGGAGACATCATTGGTTCTGATATTATTGTCCCTGGAGAAAGAGGAAAAGACTTAGTTCTTGCAATGGATATGGAATATCAAGAGTTAGTAGATGAGATTGTTTTAAAGGAGTTAAAGGCTGCTAAAAGTAGCGGAAATCACTGGTTAGAAGATGCATTAGCTGTCGTAATGAATCCGAAAACAGGAGAAATTTTGGCTTTAAGTGGCCAGCATTATGATCGGGAAACAGGAGAATATAAGAGTACACCACATAAAGTATTATATGATGCACACCGACCAGGCTCTACTGTAAAAGGTGCAACAGTACTCGCTGGTCTACAATCTGGAGTAATTAATCCAGGAGATGTATTTTACGACAGTCCAATCCAGATCGCCCAAACACCGAGAAAAGCTTCTTATGCACGACTAGGTGCGGTAGATGATACTGGTGCACTCAAACGTTCTTCTAACGTTTACATGTTCTACATTGCACTACGTTTGGGCGGAGATTTTAGACATCCGTTCCCAAATAATGCTAGTACAAGCGCAAGTGCAACAGAAGGTTTACAAAAAATGAGAAATTACTTTAATCAGTTCGGTTTAGGTATCAGAACAGGTATTGATTTTCCATTTGAATCAACTGGTTTTGTAGGAACCGATCCTAAAGCAGGTAATCTCATGGATAATGGGATCGGTCAATATGATACGTACACAACGTTGCAGCTTGCACAATATGTATCAACAATCGCTAATGATGGGTATCGGGTAGAGCCCCGTTTTGTAAAAGAAATTAGAAACCCATCTAACAATAATGAGCTAGGCTCTGTTGATCAAGTAATTCATCCGAAAGTATTAAATAAAATAGACGTCAACCCTAGTTATATTGAGCGTGTACAAACTGGTTTTTGGAAAGCATTTAATGAATCTGGTGGGACTGGTCATAAATATTGGGCTGGTACAAGTTACCGTGCCGCAGGAAAAACGGGAACTGCGGAAAATGAAGTGTATCTAAAACGGGATGATGGAACTAGCTATAAAGCGGCAGACGTGGAAAACTTATCGTTGGTTGGTTATGCTCCTTATGATGATCCAGAGGTCGCATTTGCAGTTATCGTTCCTCAATTAGGTAAAAATACTGGCAATCAAATAAACCACAAAATTGGTCGAGGACTTTTAGATACTTATTTTGAATTAAAAGAGAAACGCAGTTCAGAAAAAAATAAAGATGATGAAGAATAAATAATAATTTTATGGTCTAAATAGGGATAATCCTGTTTAGACCATTTTATATAAAAAAGAACAGGCAAGAGAATAATCTCCTACCTGTTTTAATCCTTGGGATAAGTAGTAACTGTTTCCGCAAGTTCTTTTATATTCATTTCACTGGTTACTTCAAATGTTCCAAGTTGAATATAAGGGCTATAATCATTATCTTCTAGATATTTAATAAATTTGTCACGCTCATCCTTTTTGAGGATTTTTTTATCTACTAAAGTATCGGCAATATCTTCTGTTACATCTCCTTTTTTAATAGTAAATTTAACTTTTTTCACTTTATCTTCTTTTTTCTTTTTTGTTTCTTTTTCCTTGTCGTCTTTCTTTTTCGTGTCCTTTTCTTTTTCTTTTGACTTTTCTTCTTCTTTCTCTTTCTCTTTATCTTTTTCTTTATCCTTCTCTGCATCTTTCTCTTTCTCTGTTTTAGCTGAAGCAGTTTTGGATTCCTCTTCCTTCATACTATCAACGTACATGGAAAATGAAATAAATTCGTCTTCAGTAATGACTCGGTATCCATTTTCTTCCACTTGTACTATCAAATCTTCAACTGCAACATTTTCAATCGATTCTTTTGAACTGTCATTCAAGAAATAAAAACCTAAAGATAGAATACCCGCAGTAAATAACCCAATTGAAAAAAAGCGTATTGGTAATCTCATTATGATTATTATTCTCCTTATTATCTAAATATTGGACTTAAGAATAGTTTGAACGTCATGACTTGTTAAATCTGTTTGTTCTGAAATATCTTCTGGAGAATAGCCTTGTTGATGAAGGTGATATATTTTTTGTATCAACAAAGGCTTATCTTGTAACGACTCAGGAACTTCATTGGTTGTTGATTGATCATTATTCCCGGTCAATAACCCCTCTTCAAGAACTTTAAGTTTTTTCTTCATTTGATATGTATCTTGCATCGTAGTAATTGAAAATTGTTCAAGTTGATCTTCTAACTCCTTAAATTTATCAGACATGAAAAAAGAACTTGCGAATAAAACTAATGCTATTACAACGACTGATACAAGTAAATAAACCATTTTTTATACCTCCTTGCAATCTACTTTAACATTATACTATGAAAATTACTATTTTGGCTAAGAAAATATAAATAGATTTAAAATTTGCGTGAAAATAGCGTATCTGTTATCATTATTACGGGTAAATTATATATTGACTTATTGAATTTGGAGGGATAGAAATGCGTGTTAATATTACACTTGCTTGTACTGAAACAGGAGATAGAAACTATATTACTACAAAAAATAACCGTAATAATACAGAGCGTATTGAATTAATGAAATACTGCCCACGTTTAAAAAAACATACATTGCATCGTGAAACGAAATAATTTAAAGTGTGGAAACTCTTACCATATTAATGGCTAGGAGTTTTTTATTTTAATTGTCTTTCTTATAGTCCCTTCAAGCGATTTCCAAAGACAGATAAGGTACAATATATATGAGGTGTTTTTACAAGTGGATAAGAAGCAAATGCGTAATAATATGATTGAACAATTAGCTAACTTAGATCATGAAGAAAAATTAGCAATACAACTTAAAATATATAAGCATTTATATACATCCAAACTATGGAAAGAAGCAAATATTATTGGAATTACTTGGTCAACAGCTTATGAATGGAATACTGAACCTATCATTATGCAGGCGTGGAAAGAGAATAAAATCATTTGTATTCCGAAAAGTTATCACAATACGAAAGAAATGGAATTTTACTGTATCAAGCAGAAAAAGGACGTAGAAATTGGATATGGAGGCATTTTGGAGCCTCGTGTTGATAAAACGAAAAAGATCTCTAAAGATAGTATTGAATTATTAATTGTGCCAGGTATCGTATTTAATCGTTCAGGTTATCGAATAGGGTTTGGCGGAGGGTTTTACGATCGTTTTTTAGTTGGTTTCACACAGAATACTTTATCACTAGTTAGTAATATACAATTAACATCTTTTGAATTTTCTGAGCCACATGATATTCCAATTAAGTTTATGGTTACGGAAAATGGAATTTTAAAATCAGCAAATAAATGAACGTGTTTTTGCATATAACGATTCGAATTTTGATATGATGGATACAGGAGGTGTCTTATGTATATCACAGAGCAATATAATATGTACCGTTTAGCATATGATCTCATTACGACAGATAAATACGAAATTTTGCATATGAATCCTCAAACAGATGAACTTTGGCTCGAAAAGTATGAACGCAATGTATCTAAAGTAATTCGTTTCATACATAAAGGATTTGATTGGAAAAACCATTTAAAAACAGATATTGCATCCGTTTTTCAACGCGTCAAAGCAATGAAGCGTTTTTTTGTTGGAAGAAATATTGAAATTTATAATGTTTATATAACTTCTCATGAACCTGTCGATGATTGGCAATTATTAAAAAAACCAATGCAGTTAAAAGAGAAAAAGCCTTTAAAAATGAAGGTTTTCTATTTAACTGAAGATAATTTTATAAAAGAAAAAACTCGTCTTTTAAATCAAATTAATTCACAAGCTCAAAATGAACCTGAACTTCCTTCTTTAAACGATCAAGAGAAAGAAGTGTCATTATACAAAATTAAAATGAGCAACTTGTTACACGAAAAGAAAAAGCAATATGAGAACGTGTTCACATTTGGTAAGCCACGTTTTACTTATATTTTTATAGCATTGAATATATTTATGTTTTTAATGCTTGAATTAAATGGCGGCAGTTTAAACATAGAAACTTTAATTCAGAGTGGAGCAAAGTATAATCCTGCCATTGTCGAAGGAGAATGGTGGAGGATAGTTTCTTCAATGTTTTTACATATTGGTGCACTACATCTGTTTATGAATATGCTTGCTCTATATTATTTAGGAACAGTAGTCGAAAGAATTTTCGGTACGGCACGGTTTGTTATTATTTATTTTTTAGCCGGTATCGGTGGTGGATTGACTAGTTTTGCTTTTAATGTCCATGTGGCTGCAGGAGCTTCGGGTGCGTTATTTGGTTTGTTTGGTGCATTATTATTTTTTGGCATAATTTACAAACGATTGTTCTTTCAAACAATGGGTAAAAATTTAATTTTCATTTTAGCAATAAATCTTGTATTTGGTTTTTTAGTTCCACAAATAGATATGGGCGCACACGTTGGTGGATTAATTATGGGATTTATTGCCGCATCTATAACATATGTCCCTAATAAAAAGAACATTTTTGTGCAAATTGTTTCCGTCGTGCTTTATTCTCTTATCGCAATTTATTTAGCTTTGTACGGTTTACATGTGCATATATAACATTTAAGAAATCTGTTGAATAAGTTTTTGGTTTTTATTATTTAATTCAAATATAACCAATAGGTGATCGTTATTCTTTGCCAATAAAATTAATGGCATATAATGTTCATCTTGTCGATTTTTTTCTTCCTTTAATAATAGGATATAATTTTTATATAACCCTTCCCAAAGTTGTCCGATAATTTTTTTAGTTTCGGCCTCTGTACGTCCAGGTAGGGGCTTATTTTCATATTGTGCGAGTTCTGTTAAAGGGATACTGTCATATTCTTTTATTGCAATATCTAATTGATTGATCAGTTTGGTCCAGTGATTATCTAATTGTTGATGCGTCATTTTGTTGAGGTCTCTTTCCCATTTTCTCTCATTCGCATTACTTGGTTCGTGAAATGAATAAATAGTATTACTATCTCTTATAAAATACAATTGATTACTTGTCATTTTTTGAATACTGGAAATCTGATCGTTTGGATAATGGATTTCTCCGTGGTGAAATGATATTGCTTGTAGAAGGCTGCTGTTTGACTGTATAAAGTGTTTACTTAAATCAAGGTGATCAACATTTTGTCGCCACTTATTTAAAACACCTTTAAATTTTCCATTTTCATAGAGCAACGAAACATCTTGTCGTAAATAGGCGACATCACTACTTGTTGATTCGACAGACCACTCTATTTCATCAGTACTTTTTAAAAAATTGATGTTTGTTTCAGCATTGTCGAAAAATACATTGTCATCTAGCGGAAAATATTTCATTGTCGTTACCGAAAAATTACCTTTTAGTATAAAAAATAAACCAATAAATGATATGATAAAACAAGAATAAATAATATACTTATGCATGTCCAACACCCTTTAAAAATTCTTTTGTATCATTATATGATGAAGGATTTGACTTATTCTTTACAAAAGCGTGGTGAAGAAATGAAGACAGTTTTAGACGTCCGAAATTTATTAAAACAATTTGGGGTATTTATTTACACCGGAGACAGAATTAGTGATCTAGAATTAATGCATGCAGAACTAAATAGTTTATATGAAGTAAAGTTGATTGATGTAATGACTTATAAAAACGCAATATTCATTTTAAAAAAGGAAATCTCAGATTTAAGTACATAATAAGGTTTAAAATTTTAAAAAAAGGGTAAGAAAAATACTACTATATAGTAACTTAGGAGGCTTAGTCATGGATACTAGGCGGAGGAATTTACCGCTTTTTCTCCTTGCAAGTTTTATATTTGGGTTAAAGACATATATTGTTTACCGTTTTTTATTCCAAATTGAAATAGATAATGCCTTGCAAGAGTTTATTATTTTTATTAACCCATTCATTGCATCTATAATTTTTTTGGGGTTAAGTATTTGGATTGAACGTCCAGAGAGGCGTCTAGCTTTTATTAAATATAGTGCTTTAATCGGTACATTGATCATTTACTTCAATCTCTTGTTTTACAGATCATTTACTGATTTCCTAACTATTCCTCAACTATTTCAAACAAGCAACTTCTTGGATTTATCAACCAGTATTATAACACTAATTAAAATATACGATATACTACTGTTCTTAGATGTTTTCATCATTTGGTTTTTATGTAAGAAAGTTGATGTTAATGATATTAAAGCAAATAGCAGAAGAACAAAATCTTTCGCTCTAGTAATATTCTTGTTACTGTTAACAGGTAACTTCTTGCTTGCTGAAGTGGAGCGTCCACAATTATTATCAAGGGGATTTGATCGAGAATATTTAGTTAAAAATATCGGGATATTTTATTTCCATATTTATGATGTTTTCGTCCAATCTAAAATGAGGTCTCAGCGAGTGCTAGCAGATGATAATGATGTTTTAACGATTAGCAAATATATTAATGATGAAGTTAGAAATGATAAAAAATCCGAACTTTTCGGTGTTGGTAAAGGGAGAAATGTCATTTTCATCTCAGCTGAATCTGTTCAGTCATTTGTGATTAATAATCAATTACATGGTGAAGATATTACACCATTTTTAAATAGCTTAATCAATCATGAAGACACGTTTTATTTTGAGAATTTTTATCATCAGACATCCCAAGGAAAAACTTCCGATTCCGAATTTTTAACTGAAAACTCTTTATATCCATTATCAGGTGGAGCAGTATTTTTTACTCACGCCCAAAACGATTATCATGCCATGCCAGAAATTCTAAAAAGTGAAAACTATGAATCGATTGTTTTTCATGCTAATACAAATACTTTTTGGAATCGTAATCAAATGTATGAAAGTTTTCATATTGAACAATTTTATGATAAAGATTTTTATGACGTAACAGAAGTAAACGAAATTGGTTGGGGTTTAAAAGACAAAGAGTTTTTTACTCAGACGATTCCTTATTTAAGGGAGTTGAATCAGCCATTTTATGCAAAGTTGATTACCATTACAAATCATTTTCCATTTGAGTTAGATGAGGGAGATCGTTCGCTTGAACCGTATGATTCTAATTCAATTACATTAAATAATTATTTTCCAACAGTAAGATATACAGATGAGGCAATAGAACAATTATTCCTTCAATTAAAGGCTTCAGGACTATACGATAATTCAATAATTATCATTATGGGAGATCATGATGGTATTAGTGCGAATCATAATAAGGCTATGGCAAGTTATCTCGGAAAAGAAGAAATAACGCCTTATGATTATTTACAATTACAACGTGTACCTTTGTATATTCATATTCCGGGTTATGGAAAAGGAGAGATTATGTCAAAAATAGCAGGTCAAATTGACCTTAAACCTACAATACTCCACTTACTAGGAATTGATACATCTCATGACATTTATTTTGGTAATGATCTTTTTCACGATGACCGTAAAGGTTTTATTGTCCAGCGAAATGGCAATTTTATTAGTGATGATTATATATACACGAACAACACTTGTTATGATAGGAAAACTGGTGATATTATTGCGGTTGAAGGGGAAGGAAGGGAAAAGGAAACTCCATGTAGTCCTATAAAAGAAAAGGTTAATCAAGAGTTGGAGTATTCAGACCAAATAATATATGGTGATTTATTTCGATTTATACAATTTGAGGAAAATTAATCGTAATAAAGAACAAAGGCGGAAGCGCCCGTTTAGCGGCGTATGTGCTGGACTTGAACCGTAGGAGATAAAAGATACATGCCCCCGCAAAAGGAGTATACCGACATTGGCCGCAAAGGCCGAAGTTAGTCTGGCCTTCCTTTACCTATTGATTCGATGTTGACTTTCGCCCAAGGACATAAGGGCGACTAATCCTCTGTCTAAAGCCAATCGGCAAGTCTTCTTTATCGTATCGTAAGGTGAAGAAAACACACACTAGCCGCTGGGCTCTGGAGCTGGACGTGGCTATTTTTGTAACGAAACCTATCCACAGCTATAGAATTTACTAATTTCCTAAGCATTAAAAAAGACTGTCATCTTAATGGAGACAGTCTTTTGGTCATTATTACGGACATATACCAGCATCGGTTAGGGTACATACAATCGTCATAATTGAAAAAAATCCAAAGCTTAATGCGGCTACCGCTGAGAAAGCTAATGCAAAATAGTTTTTAAATTTAACTTGTCTTAGAACGGATACGACACATAGTAAAGCAACGATTAGTAGAATGATTGCTAAAATCATTTTGGTTACATCCTCCTTATGTACATGTTAAAATGAAAAAAGGTTGCTCATATGTATAATATAATATTACTTCTTAACTATAATTCATTTTATAGTATCCCCAGTAATTTGTCGAGTTATATTCCTTTTTAGAAATCGAACAATTTATTAACAAAATTGTATGGAGGTATAAAATGATAATTGAAACATTTTCTTTAGGACCTTTAGGAACAAATTGTTACATCATAAGTAAAGAACAAAACTGTTTAATTGTCGATCCGGGGGGTGATGCTGAGATTATTGAAAAATATATAAAGGATCATGAACTTAAGCCACAAGCAATTTTACTTACTCATGCACATTTTGATCATATTGGTGCAGTAGATGAACTAAGGAAAAAATATGAAATTGACGTTTACTTACATGAGTACGAACAACATTGGCTAGAAAATGCAACATTAAATCGTTCAGCATTCTTTTTAAATGGAGGGTTCACCACAACGAAACCAGAAAAATTATTAACACCTGGAAAACTAACGATTGGTTCTTTTTCTTGTGATGTTGTACATACACCAGGACATTCTCCAGGGAGTGTGTCGTTTATATTTAATGATCAAAAATTTATAGTAAGTGGCGATGTTTTATTTAACCGTGGTATCGGACGAACTGATTTGCCTGAAGGTAGTATCGATCAGCTTGCAAACAGCATTGTTACACACTTATATACACTTCCGGATGATACGATTGTTTATCCTGGTCATGGCCCATCAACTGTAATTGGAGACGAAAAAAGAAATAACCCATTCACATTACAATTTTATCGGGAATAACACTACTGTTATTGTTTTTTCATCAACAATTTAATGGTAAATGGGAAAAGACCGAACCACTTGTTCCTAACAACATAATTGGTCTTTTCTCTTTTGTTTTTCTTTCTTTCATCTTTTGTTTGATTCATGTACGTAACGAGTTGTTCCGTCATAAATTTAACATATTCATTGTGAGACAATTAGAATCATTCCTTTTTATAGTTTAACTATATTGTTTGAGTATTTAAATATATTATACATTAGTTTATTACGAAAAAAGTTTGAAATTTTCTTACTATTGGTGTAGAATAATGGAGAATAAAGAAAATAGGGTTGTAACAAGGAGGATGTATATTGTCAAATCCTGCAACAACCTTTGTAACACAACTTTTAGAACAAGCTTGTTCTACCGACGCCTCAGATATTCATTTTTATCCACTTCCAAATAGAGATAAAATTCACATCTATTTCCGTGTTTTAGGTAAACGCCAGCGCATAAAATCAATCAATTATTCCGTATATCAAAAGATTCTTACGTATTTCAAATTTACTTCGGGTATGGATATCGGTGAAAATCGTTTACCCCAAAATGGAACGCTTCCTTTTCAAAATAAAAATAAGCAAAATTTTTCCTTACGACTTTCGACACTCCCACTTATAAAAACAGAGAGTATGACAATCCGAATATTACCACAAGAAAAAGAATTACTTTTAGAACAGCTTTTTCTCTTTCCCTCACAAAGTAGAAGAATGAAAAGTTGGCTTTCTCATCCTTCAGGAATCATATTATTTACTGGTCCTACAGGGTGTGGAAAAACGACAACAATGTATGCATTATTGGAGTCAGTGTTAAAAGACCATTCATTCCAAGCAATTACTTTAGAGGATCCTGTAGAAAAAAAGCTAGATGATGTTTTACAAGTTGAAGTAAATGAAATGGCAGGGGTCTCTTATCAAACTGGACTTAAAGCTGCTTTGCGACATGATCCTGATATATTAATGATCGGGGAAATTAGAGATCAAGAAACAGCTGAATTTGCTTTTCAAGCTTCTTTAACTGGTCATTTAGTATTAAGTACTTTACATGCAAAAGATGCTCAAGGAACAATTGAACGACTTATTGATTTGGGGATCCAACGAACAGATTTAAATCAAACGTTAATTGCGGTCGCTGCCATTCAATTGTTGCCGATAGAAAAGCAAGGAAAAAGTAATCGACGTGCTGCAATTGTTGAATTGTTAGATGGTAAACTTTTAGAAGAGACAATAAAAGGGAATGGACAAACACAGATGAATAACTTTCATACATTTAATTATTTAAAGGAGAAGGCTTATTTGTATGGATTCATATCGAAAGAAGTTTATGACGGGAACAATTATTAAGCGCAAGTTAAAGGAACAGACACAACTTCATTTTTTAAAACGTCTCCATCGCCTATTAAAAAATGGTTATTCACTTCTAGATGCACTAGAAGTAATGCAATGGGATAAAGAAATTTGTAATTTATCAGAAATGTTAGCTGAAAAGATAAAAAAGGGGCTTCCCTTGGATGAAGCGATGGAAAAACTTGATTTTCATAAAGTAATTGTCAGCTATTTATACTTTGTCAGGGTGAACGGTAACTTAATATCCAGCCTCGAAAAATGTATCCATTTGTTCGAACATCGAATAACATATATACAAAAATTTTCACAGGTTATTCGATATCCAATAATTCTCAGTACTTTTTTTATAGTTCTGCTTATTTTCCTAAAAAATTCCGTATTACCTTCCTTTTTAGAACTGTTTAAGTCAAATGCCTCATCATCAAAGACAGTTCATTATTCCATCATCTTAATCGATTTTGTTAGTACCATATTCATCATATTAGTTCTGCTTTTATTATTAAGCAGTATCATTTGGTATTTTTATAAAGGAAAAGTCCCAATTGAACAGCAAATTAATTTTTATAAACGGATTCCAATAGTGAATTCATTTTTGAAAATGCAAACATCTTATTATTTCTCATCACATTTAGCGATGTTTCTTCAGGCGGGTTTTCCAATTAAGGATACGTTAAAAAATTTGAGTAAACAAGAAAGAATCCCAATTATATCTTTCTATGCGACATTATTGACAGAACAGTTAACCAACGGGTCATACATCGATTCTTTGCTTAAAGAATTACCATTTATCGATAATCAACTAGCCAATCTTTTTAATAAGACTACAAATGCAACATCTTTGGCAACTGACCTTACAATTTATGCAGAATTTTCGGCTGAAGACATGGAGCGGAAAATTATGCGGATTATTATATTAATACAACCTATTTTCTTTGTTCTATTAGCTTGTTTTATAATCTTAGTTTACGTAACAATTATGTGGCCTATGTTTCAATTAATTCAAACAGTATAGGAGAGAGCAAAAGTATATGACAAAAAATGAAAAAGGTTTTACATTGATCGAAATGTTGATTGTGCTCACAATTATTACAGTGTTAATCATACTCATTGTTCCAAATTTGACAGATAGAAGTGAAGCGGTTCATGAAGAGGGCTGTGAGGCTCTTAGAGAAACTGTACAAGCTCAAGTAAGTGCATATCAGCTAGAAAATGGGAAATTACCATCAAGTTTATCAACCCTAGAGAGAAGTGGTTTTATATCTAAAGATCAACAAACATGTAAAAATGGTAAAAATCTCACATTAACGGGCGGCAAAGTTAAAATAGCAAAATGAAACAAATAAATGGATTTACAATGGTCGAAATGCTATTTGCTTTGATGATTTTATCAATCCTTACTTTACTTGTCGTTCCTAGTATTGTTAGAACTGTTGAAAAGCAGGAGACGAACCATTTTTTCGCTGTATTAGAGTCGGATATTTTATATATTCAAAATCAGGCATTAGGAACAAGGGATAATGTTCGAATCGTTTTCGATGAGGAATATTATGTCGTAATAAGTGAAGGGAAGACAGAGGGAATAAAACGACATTATCCAGAACATTTAAAATATAATAATAAAATTAATAACCGGGTTGCATTCAATAATAATGGAACCATTATTAATCCGACAACGTTTAAATTTAAAGATAGGAAAAATACTTATCATCTTGTATTTCCTTTAGGCAAAGGCAGGCATTATATTGAAGAACGATAAGGGGTTTACTTTAATAGAAGTATTGGTTGCTATGAGCATTATTTTAATGCTTGTAGCGACGATAGTTCCCATTAGCACATTAGTTCAAATTGAAAAGAAAATATTATTTGATCGAAGAGTTATCTTATTAGCTTTACATGATGAATTACAAGCCACCATTTGGGATGATGAAAGGACTCAAAATAAACAATTAAGTATTAATCATCAATCTGTTGAAATTACCTATACGGTTAATAATAAATTAATAAAGGGATGTGCTTCATGGGAAAATGAAAAGAAGAAAAAGGAAACGGTATGTCTCTACGGATATCAGGAAAAGTGAGAACGGAGCGACTTTTTTATCGATTTTAATAACGTTCGTTATTGTTATGATCACATTGCCATTACTTGTTTATTTACTTACTTATGTACAGCCAGTTAAACATAACAATGAATTGTCAGTAAACCAATTTTTTATTTTTTTGAGAAACGATGTTTTAACTTCGGAACAGGTTTACACCGACGACGACAATAAAATGTATTTTCTCTTACCTACAGATGAGGTTGCTCACATTGAACAATACCAAAATGTTATTAGGCGGCAAGTAAATGGCAGAGGGCATGAAATATATCTTCGAGATATTGATTCTTTTACTTTACAACCGATTTCATTCGGAACACAAGTAACTATTGTGACGAAAGAAGGTAGGGAATATGAGAAAAAAATCGCTCATTATGAGTGAATCTGGTTTTTATTTACCACTTTCTATGGTGGTAAGCATGATTGTTTTATCAGCCGTCATTACGTCCGTATTAATCTATAAAAATGAAACGAAAGTATCTTATATGCTCAAAGAACAAATAGAAGTTGAAACCCTAATTCAAATGGCAAGAGCAAAATTTAAAGAAGAGGAAGTGTATAAGAATAGGAACAGCGGGCAAATTACTTATGAGTTTCCAAGTGGAACTACCATAATCCAATATGAAAAGATTGATACACATCAATTTACTTTACAATTTGATGTTACAACAAATGAACATTCTTATTTTACAATTCATAATAAATTAAATCTGCAATCAGAGTAAATTTATCAATATCAAAGTAAATTGTTAAATTTTAAGTAACTCAACATACGATTAATTTACTTTATTTGCATCGTAGTTTATAATGAAATTGTATTAGGTTACATAAAAGGAGGGGAAAAAGCATGGATCGTATGTTTCGTGTGCTTGCCTTTTGGACAGGTATATTTACTATAATGTTTTATGTTGGTGAAATGTATACTACTTCAGTTTTATTCCTAGTTCAAACGGCTTTTTTCCTAACGCTTAGTTATCTGAAGCTATCAGAACGAATGTATATGTATTTGTTCGGTGCGTATTTAACAGTGTTTATGATTGGGTTTACATGGTATACAGAATTTATTATGGTACCTGGATTCGGTCACTAAACGAAATCCTCTACAGGGCTATTGGCCAAAGTAGAGGATTTTTCATTTTTTTATGCTATTTGCAAAGCTATGTCTTAAATAAATGATACCACCGTTAACAATTTCATAAGTGATTTTTGGTTCTAATCTAGCAGTGATATCTTCTAGTTCTTTTTCCATTTCATCTTTATTGTCTTCATCACTTTCATAAAAGTGGTGGATCATCGCTATTTCTTCTTCTAGAAGTTTTAATGATTCAACTGCCCAGTCATGTTCTTGTTTCATCACATAATCATGTATATACTTTTCTATCCGTAAAAATCCACTGTTCACTTTAATCAGTGGTGAAATTGTATAGCAATGATCAGAAATTGTAGGTGCAAATTCAACATTTTCGAGTTGTTCCATCATATCAAGTATGAGAGTACCATTAATCAAATTTAATCCGATTGAAAAAAGCTCTTCCTTTTTTTGTTTTCCTTCATACATAATACAATAATTAAGCAGGAGCCAAGGATGAAGCATAGTATTGTTACTTACATTTACTTCTTCAAATAGATGAATAATCTTAGCTGTTTTTCTTAAATAACGATATATTTGCTCTAGTCTTGGACTTCCAAAGTGGATCCATTCTCCTTCTTTTTCCATTTTATTGGGATCTAAAATAAATGTTAGTTTTTTTGGCTGACCAACGTTCCCAGTAGCCTCCATATATTGCCAGTAGAAGGGGCGGTTCATCAATGCTTTATCCATCTCGATTGTTAGTTGTACAGCTAGTTTACCCTGTTCTATTTTGTTCACTTCACAGTGATTAGCAGTAAAGAAGTTTATTAAAAATTTTTCTATATCTACTTGTTTATCCATAGTTTTCCTCATCCCGTTTATCATCACTCAAATCATGTATGACCGAAACGAAATTATCCAACTTAATCTTCATTTCACCAACGGAAGTTGATCGATCCATAATCTGCATGAATTCATTTTCCATACTATCAATTTGTAAAGTTGCTAAAATCTTGTCTAATTTACCTATAACGCGTTCAAATACATCAATTTTTTCGTACAATAATTTCATAATATGTTCTTCAATTGTGTTTTCTATTGCAAAATTATAAATGTGTATATTATGATCTTGTCCAAAACGGTGAATTCGACCTATTCGTTGTTCTAGCCTCATTGGATTCCAAGGCAGATCATAATTAATAATATATTTACAGAACTGTAGGTTTATTCCTTCTCCACCAGCTTCTGTTGCTAGGAAAACTTGGGCGTTATTTTTGAATAATTGCCTTATCCAATCTTTTCTTCCACGTTTTAACCCTCCCCTAAAAGCAACGGATGTAATATTATGCTGTTGTAGATACCATTGTAAATAATATTGAGAAGCACGATATTCAGTAAATACAATAATCTTTTCATCGCCAATTTCTTGAATTAATTCTACTAATTTTTTTGCTTTCGTATGGTGAGGAAGCATAGCAATTTCATTCATAATCTCTTCACTCGCCGCTTTAATTTGTTCATTTTTACTATTTTGTAAAGACAAATAACAAGCCTCTCTAGATGAACACAATTCCCGTAAAAACGTAATTTTGGATAGACTTGTAAATGAATCGAACAAGTCATGTAGTTGATCGTAAACTTTTTGTTCCTCTTTTGAAAATGTTAACCAGACAGAATGAATATTTCTTTCAACATCTTTTAACAAAGTGTCTTTTCTAAGGTTACGAACCATCACTTTTTGAATAAGTTTATTTAAATAAGTATCTTCAAGATTGTCGACAGTCTTCTTACCAAATCGTTCAATAAAAGATTCATAACTACCTAAATAACCAGGTTTTAATATCGAAACTAAATTAAACACTTCTATAATTTTATTTTGAACAGGTGTTGCTGTTAAGAGTAGGCAGTATTTTTTCTTTAACGATCTTGCGAAACTGTAGTTTAATGTTTTATGGTTTTTTAATTTATGTGCTTCGTCAATAATAACCATATCAAAATTTAACTTCAATATATTCTCACGGTGTGGATCTCGTTTTGCCATATCAATAGAAGTGACAAAAATTGGATGGTCATCCCAATTATAATTTTTTCGATAACTCGCTGCCGGTATATAAAATTTTTCATGTAATTCAGTGATCCACTGATTCACTAAAGAGGCAGGGACTAATAACAAAGCATTTTTTACTAATCCTCTAATCATATATTCTTTCAAGATTAATCCTGCTTCGATCGTTTTACCAAGACCAACCTCATCTGCTAAAATGGCTCGACCATTCATCTCCTGGATAACTGTTTTTGCAGTATCCACTTGATGGTCTAAGAAATTAACATGTGGTAGATAGGAAAGAACTTTCAATTCATTAAAATCTTTTGCTATCGTAGCTTTTTTCATTTGGTAATTAAGTTTAAAAAGCTCCCAATCTGTTAAATTTTTATTTTTTCCTATTGCTTTATTCATTTGATCGAGAAACGCTTCATCTTTATTGATAATGATATTTGCCATACGAATCCCCTTTTTTGGCAGATAAGAAAGTATAAAACTTTCATACTGCATAAGTGCAACTATAGTTCTCGCCAAGGCTTGGCGAGAAGCCAAGTATTCTAAAAATCAGGTTTATGTAAAATAGGATGTTAAAAAAAATAAATAAAGGGTAATACATATAGTATGAACAAGTTTGTCCGATTTATAATCTTCTTATTTTGGGAAAATGTTCAATAAAAGTAAAGAATAGTTCATAGATATGCTAATGAAGTCAAAAATTTTATAATCCTCTAAAGGAGGGATTTATATGGAGCAGTTAAAACGTACTCCTTTGTATAGAGAATATAAGGAGAATGCTAAGTTTATTAACTTTTTCGGATGGGAACTACCTGTTCAATTTACTGGAGTTATTCACGAACATGAAGTAACACGAACGAAAGCGAGCTTATTTGATGTTTCACATATGGGGCAAATAGTTATTAAAGGGGCAGGAAGTAAGAATTTCCTTCAATATATGGTCACGAATGATGTAGCAAAATTAGTACCAAATAAAATACAATATACACCCATGTGTAATGAAAAAGGAGGTACCATTGATGATTTTTTAATTTATATGATCGCTGACGATGAATATCTACTTGTCGTTAATGCTAGTAATATCGAAAAAGATGTCACTTGGTTAAAAAAGCACGCAGTACATTATAAGGATGTCTCTATCATTGATAAGTCAGATACGTACGCATTATTAGCTTTACAAGGACCATTTGCTGAGAAAATTTTACAAAAGCTGACAGATGAATCACTTAAAGCATTAAAATATTTTTCCTTTTCCCCTAATACGCAAATAAAAGAACTTCCGGAGCAAGTGATTATCTCTCGTACCGGATATACAGGAGAAGATGGTTTTGAAATTTATGTAAAAAAACAAGTAAGTCGTAAACTTTGGAATCTATTATTAGAAACGGGTAAGGAATTTGGTTTGGAACCAGCTGGACTCGGGGCAAGAGATACACTTCGTTTTGAAGCCTGTTTACCGTTATACGGACAAGAATTATCTGAATGGATTACACCTATAGAGGCTGGACTCGCTTTTGCTGTCAAATTGAATAAAAATAGTGATTTTATAGGAAAACAAGTATTAAAAAGGCAGATGAAGAATGGAATTAATAAACAAATTGTCGGTATAGAAATGATTGAAAAAGGGATTCCAAGAATAGGCTATTCTGTTTTTAATGAACGGGAGAAAGAGGTAGGAACTGTCACTTCAGGTACGTTTTCGCCAACATTAAAGAAAAACTTAGGGTTAGCTCTTATTGATGTGAAAGAAATTAGCATAGGCAGTACGGTATGGGTGGAAATTCGTAAACGAAAAGTAAAAGCGATGATAGTTAAAACACCTTTTTATAGACGTGAAAGATGATCAATAATCGAAGGAGGAGGAAAAGATGGGGTTTAGGTATTTGCCGATGACAGAGGAAGATAAACAAGCAATGCTCAAGAAGATTGGGGTACTTTCAACGGATGTTTTTTTTGCTGATATACCGGAGGAGGTTCGGTTCAAAGGAGAGTATCAGTTACAAGAAGCTTTAAGTGAATATGAGCTAAAAAAGGAAATGAGCCGATTAGCCAATAAAAATATAAGTTTAAATGAATATAGTTCTTTTTTAGGTGCTGGAGTGTATCAACATTTTATTCCGTCGGTAGTTAACCATATTATTTCACGTTCTGAATTTTATACTGCTTACACACCTTATCAACCAGAAATTTCTCAAGGCGAACTGCAAGCAATCTTTGAATTTCAAACAATGATAGCTGAACTAACAGGTATGGAGATCGCTAATTCATCTTTATATGATGGTGGAACGGCGCTTGGAGAAGCAGTCAATTTAAGTTATGGGCATACCAAGCGGACAAAAGTGCTTGTTTCAAAAACGGTTCATCCAGAATATATCGATGTTATTCATACGTACGGAAAAGGATTTAATCTAGAAATAATAGAAATAGATCATAAGGATGGAATGACCGATGTAGATAAGATAGAGCAATTATTGGATGATAATACAGCAAGTGTCATTGTTCAGTATCCAAACTTTTTCGGTTTAATTGAACCTTTAAAGCAAATAAACGAACGGATAAAAAAGAATGAGGGCACTTTGTTTATTACATCAAGTAATCCACTTGCATTAGGTTATTTAGCTCCCCCTGGTGAATTTGGCGCAGATATAGTAGTAGGAGATACACAAGTATTTGGTATACCTACCCAATTCGGGGGTCCACACTGTGGTTATATGGCTACTAAAAAGAAATATATGAGAAAAATACCCGGCCGTTTAGTCGGTCAAACTACAGATGAAAATGGCGTCCATGGATTTGTATTAACATTGCAGGCAAGAGAACAACATATTCGACGTGATAAAGCCACGTCCAATATTTGTTCTAATCAAGCATTGTATGCATTAGCAAGCTCAGTAGCAATGAGTGCCCTAGGCAAACAAGGTGTCCCAGAAGTGGCGTATAGAAATATGCAAAAAGCACGATATTTAAAACAAGAAATCGAAAAAAGATCTATTCCCATTCCATTTAAAGGATCTTTTTTTAATGAATTTGTCATTAATTTAAAAAAATCAATTAAAGATGTAAATAATAAATTACTAGAAAAACAAATTATTGGTGGATATGATTTAGGTTTACTTTCTCCTGAATTTAAAGGACATATGTTAGTTTCCGCAACAGAAATAAAAACGAAAGATGAGATAGATCATTTTGTAAAAGAATTGGGGGATATCTATGAACAGTAAAACATTTCCACTTATTTTTGAACGTTCAAATCCGGGGAGAAAAAGCTATAGTATTCCATCAATAGATACGGAACAGGAAGTAAACGATATTGATCCTATTTATATTCGAAAGAAACCTGCTAGACTACCTGAAGTTAGTGAGCTAGATCTGATTCGGCATTACACGGCATTATCAAAACGAAATTTCGGTATTGATTCAGGATTTTATCCATTAGGATCTTGTACGATGAAATATAATCCGAAAATTAATGAAGATGTCGCACGTCTTGACGGATTTGCCAACATCCATCCCAATCAGCCTGTAAAAACTGTACAAGGAGCACTTGAAGTAATGTTTTATCTCCAGAAATCGTTAGAAGCAATAACCGGTATGCACGAAGTTTCCTTACAGCCAGCTGCAGGAGCTCACGGAGAATGGACTGCGTTAATGATGATTCGTGCGTTTCATGAAGAAAACGGGGATTTAAAACGTACAAAAGTGCTAATACCCGATTCTGCTCATGGAACCAATCCAGCATCTGCAACCGTTGCTGGTTTTGAGTCTGTTACGGTAAAATCGAATGAAAATGGCTTGGTTGATCTTGACGATTTAAAACGTGTTGTCGATGACAATACTGCTGCGCTAATGCTGACAAATCCAAATACATTAGGTTTATTTGAAACGGAAATAATTGAAATCGCAAACATTGTCCACGATGTCGGTGGAAAATTATATTATGACGGAGCAAACTTAAATGCGATAATGGGGTATGTTCGGCCCGGAGACATGGGATTTGATGCCGTTCATTTAAATTTGCATAAAACATTTACTGGTCCACATGGCGGCGGGGGACCTGGGTCAGGCCCAATTGGTGTAACAAAAGAATTGGCGCCATTTCTACCAAAACCTACAATAGTAAAACGAAATGGGGCGTATGATTTTGAGTATAATCGACCAAGAGCCATTGGGCGGGTAAAACCTTATTACGGGAATTTTGGAATTAATTTAAGAGCTTATACGTATATTCGATCAATGGGAGCTGAGGGGCTAAAAAAAGTCAGTGAATATGCTGTGTTAAATGCTAATTATTTGATGCGTAGGTTAGAAGAAGAATTTGAACTTCCATATCCTGTACATTGTAAACATGAATTTGTTTTATCTGGTCGTAAGCAAAAGCAATTAGGTGTGCGAACATTAGACATGGCAAAACGAATACTTGATTATGGGTTCCATCCGCCGACAATTTATTTTCCGCTTAACGTAGAAGAAGCACTAATGATAGAACCTACGGAGACCGAATCAAAAGATACATTGGATGAATTTATTGAAGTCATGTTAGAAATAGCAAGAGATGTGAGAGAGAATCCGGAAATCGTTCAAGATGCTCCCCATTATACAGTAGTAAAAAGAATGGATGAAACAAGAGCGGCTAGAAAACCAGTGCTAAAATATGATGGATTTAACGAATAATTGCGGTACTAGTAGCAACTAAACTTTCCATAAAGATAAAAGAAAGGCTTCAGAACGTAACTATATAAATGCACAGGATTTTTAGTACGTGGTTGAAGAATACTGTGACATAACTATTTATCACCGTTGGGGAAAAGTGACTCTACCTCCACTCCGGAATGTGAGTCGATTAACAACATGTAGAGTCGTCCAGATCTAAGAGGTCGATCTGCAAGACGGGCATGTTTCGATAATAATCGTGCCCGTTTTGGGTAAGAGTCGTGGAAAACGGGCATGTTTTGATCTTAATCGTGCCCGTTTTGGGTGAGGGTCATGGAAAACGGGCATGTTTTGATGTTAATCGTGCCCGTTTTGGGTGAGAGTCATGGAAAACGGGCATGTTTCAATGTTAATCGTGCCGGTTTTGGGTGGGGGTCATGGAAAACGGGCATGTTTCGATGTTAATCGTGCCCGTTTTGGGTGAGAGTCGTGTAAAACGGGCATGTTTCGATAATAATCGTGCCCGTTTTGGGTGAGGGTCATGGAAAACGGGCATGTTTTGATGTTAATCGTGCCCGTTTTGGGTGGGGATCATGGAAAACGGGCATGTTTTGATGTTAATCGTGCCCGTTTTGGGTAAGAGTCGTGGAAAACGGGCATGTTTTGATGTTAATCGTGCCCGTTTTGGGTAAGAGTCATGGAAAACGGGCATGTTTCGATGTTAATCGTGCCCGTTTTGGGTGGGGGTCATGGAAACGGCGAGTCTTTTTCAAACATGTTGAGTCGATTTGAAACATGTCGAGTCTTTTTCCAAGATGTCGAGTCGATCCGTATCGATTTATTAATAAGCAGAGCCTTACGTCGCAGTTTATGGATATTAGTAATTAAAGTTAAAAGAAAATCCGAACTAGTTTGATCTTCAAAATGAAATGAAGTTTGCACTAGTTCGGATTTTTTCTATAAGTGCATGTTCAAAACTCCCATGTCTTATTAGACACCGCAATGAATGAAAATGGGGGTGTGGCGTTTAATAATTAATTACTTTGTTTATTATAGATACTACAGAGCTTGGTGATCGTACATTTCTATGACGAACACTTCTACCAGAGGAAACAACATTTTCGATGATTAGTATTCCTCGCATTAAGGGATGCCCTGGCGGAGCGTCTAGTGGAAGAAAGTATCCATAATGTCCAGATTTCCATTTTGGTAGTTAATAAGCTCAAGTCCAATCAAAAAACAGAATGGGGAATAAAAAGCATCATATAACAAATTAATCAAATAAATTTTTCCAAAAAAAGTAATTTTACTATTTAGGGAGGATGCTTTTTTGTGTCAAAATTGAGCTTTTCTCCCATTTTCGTATAAAAAGGAGGATAAAAAGGACCAAGAAGTTCGATGCGGCGCAGTTTCGAGCAGCGGAATGTATGCATTTAGATACATGAGCAAAGATCTGGCACGCAGAAAAAGTGATTTCCCTTTTTCAAGGAGCAGAAAAACAAGCATTCGTGCGAAATTTGCAGTGTCATTTTTACCGGACTTTTTGAACATCCTCTATAAGTAACAATCTTTTACAGTATTATTTTTTCCGGTCAATCTTACCGGTCCATTTTTTAAATCCACCTTGTAAAACATTTAAATCTACATATTTATTTTTGTGTAAAATTTGAGCCGCTCGAGCAGAACGAGAAGTGTTTTGGCAATATAGATAGACTGGTTTATCCGGTCTGATTGCTGACATACTTTGTTTTAACTGAGTGAGTGGAATATTTCTCGCACCTCTTATATGACCTTTATCAAATTCTTGAGGCTCACGAACATCGATTAATTGTGCTTTTCGATATCCTTCTATAAATTGTTCTTGTGTTAACAAATTCATAATTTTACGCTGCCTAAAGTATGTGAAAGCATAGTACCCTATTAAAAGCACCAAAATGATTATCAAATAAATTAACATTATTAGTCCCCCACAACAATTCTATATATATATACACATATATTATATGTACAAAAAAAAGAATTTACAAATAGTATCGTTTTTTTACTTTTTTATCCTTATTTTTGAATAACTTAATCTACAAAAAATCCTATCATATCAGGGATTCTACAAGTTGACAAAAAACTCACCAAAATTAAAATATACAATATATAGTATATAGAAATTAAAATAAGCACTATATATTGATTTTTTTATGTTTTTTGTGTACTATTAGTACTATAAGTGCGTGTTCAAAAAGGAGGATAAAAAGGATCAAGAAGTTCGAGGCGGCGCAGTTTCGAGCTGCGGAATGTATGCATTTAGATACATGAGCAAAGATCTGGCACGCAGAAAAAGTGCTTTCCTTTTTCAAGGAGTGGAGAAACAAGCATTCGTGCGAAATTCGCAGTGTCATTTTTACCGGACTTTTTGAACATACTCTATAATAGATATGGAAATTTTAATGTAAAAGTAAGGAGCGAATATGATGTCGTTAATGATTGATGCTGATACTAAAATCAATGTACAAGCTTTAAACGAAGATATAAGATTATTTCCGCAAGTGCACCCAATTACATCTGATATGAGTGTAACACATGAAGGTGTTTCTCGTCTCGTTATGTTGGATCGTTATGCGTTTAAAGATACAGAAAAAAAGACATTAAAAGAGGGAGATTTTGTCGTTCTTACTGTAAAATCTGACCCCAAATTTCCTGCACGTGGATTTGGTTATGTTAAATCAATAGATTGGGAAAGAAAATCGGCTAACATTAAAGTTGCAGATGAATTTACTAATCTTTTAGAGGAAGAAACGGAAATAGAAAAAGGTATTGTTACTCGTAGCCTCAATGTTATTGATAAACCTTTAGAAATCTTTTATGAACAAATAGCAATGCGAAATGCTGCTGGATTAGCTGCAGTTGAAAAGACAGATGAGAATAGAAATAAATATTTCAATTTATTTTCGAAAGAACTATCTAATTTAAATTTCGTACCAGCAGGTCGTGTACTTTACGGTGCGGGTTCAGAAACGGAAGTCACTTACTTTAACTGTTACGTTATGCCGTATGTACAAGACTCCCGTGAAGGAATCTCTGATCACCGTAAACAAGTAATGGAGATTATGTCACGGGGCGGTGGAGTTGGAACAAATGGTTCAACATTAAGACCGAGAAATACACTAGCTCGTGGTGTAAATGGTAAATCGTCTGGGTCGGTATCTTGGCTTGATGATATAGCAAAATTAACCCATTTAGTAGAACAAGGTGGGTCAAGACGTGGTGCACAAATGATCATGTTAGCAGATTGGCATCCAGACATTATAGAATTTATAATTTCCAAAATGCAAAACCCAAGAATTTTACGTTATTTAATTGAAACTACGAATGACGAGCAAATTAGACAACTAGCTAATGAAAAATTAAGGTTTACACCATTAACAGAAACAGAAAAAGATCTTTATCAAGGAATTTTAAATTATAAAAACATGCCCGGACTCGGAGGTTTCACTAAGTCAGCAATAAAAGAGGCGGAAACTAAACTAGAAACTGGTGGAAACTATACTGTACATAACTCTGACTTTTAACAGGCGCAAACATCTCCGTCTGCCTGACGAAAGAGTTTATGGAAGCAGTAGAAAATGATGACGAGTACGAACTACGTTTTCCAAACGTTGAAAATTACTCAGAAGAAGAAATGAGAGCCTACAATGAAAAATGGCATGAAATTGGCGACGTGCGTGAATGGGAGAAACTTGGATATAGCATTAGAACGTACCGTAAAATTAGAGCTAAAGATCTGTGGGACTTAATAAATATCTGTGCTACTTACTCAGCGGAACCAGGAATTTTCTTTATTGACAATGCAAATGACAAGACGAATGCGAAGGCGTATGGGCAACAAGTTGTTGCAACAAACCCATGTTTTCATCCAAATACAAGGATTTCAACAGAGTTCGGATTAGTTACAATTGAAGAATTGTATAAGAAAATGGGCAAAAAACATTTCAAAGTTGCTACAGATAATCGGCTAAAAGAAAAAATTCAAGTAGTTAATGGTAGCTCGTATGAAATTCCAGGTGTTACGATGAGAACCGGTACTGTATTCCCAACTGGAACTAGACAAACATTAAAAGTTCACTTGAAAAATGGGCAAGAATTGCAAGTAACCCCTGAACATAGAATTTATACCAATCAAGGATGGAAAGAAGCGAAAGATCTGCAATTAGAAGATGTTGTTTATATTCAGTCAGGTAGTGGAATGTTTGCAAATAAAGATTTGATTGGTAAAAATATGGCACTATTTCTAGGCTGGTTAACTGGGGATGGTTGGCTGGCTAAAGACGGTAGAGTGGGAATGGTCTTTGGGAAAGATGATACTGAAATTATTAATGAAATTCTTGATGCAGGAGAAAAAATAAGTGGATTACGTCCAAAAATCCATGAAAGAGAAGATGGTACGTTCCAAATTTTTTATAATAGAAAAGAATTCACAAACATATTAGAAAACCATGGTGTGAAAAGATGTAAAGCTCCCGAAAAAAGAATTCCAGAGGCGATATTTACAAGCAGTTATGATGAAGTAGTAACATTTATGCGTGCATTATTTTCGGCTGATGGTACAGTTTACACAACGGATCCTGTTCGTCGTACAGTAAGATTAACATCAGCATCCAAAAAACTACTTCAGGATGTTCAACTTATTTTATTAAATTTGGGAATTCACGGAAAAGTATATAATCGTAATAAAAAAAATCAAGCTAATTTCAGTTATGTAACAATAGACGGAGAAGAACGTGTCTACAATAGTAATCCATTTTATGAACTGATTATTTCTGGCAATAATTTATCCGTTTTTAAAGAGATAATTGGCTTTAAGTATATAACGAGAAAAGAAGAAGCATTAAATCACGTACCAGCATCTTCACGCAAAAGGGAAAAATTCACAAGTGAAGTAAAAAAAATATCAGCAGGTGAAGTAGTCACTGTATATGACATTACTGAACCAGAAACACATTCCTTAATAGCTAATGGATTTGTTGTCCATAACTGCGGTGAACAACCGCTTGCACCGTACTCTGTTTGTAATTTAGCTGCTATTAACTTAGCCGAAATGGCCGATAAAGAAACAAAAACAGTCAATTTTGAGAAATTAAAAGAGACTGTTAGAGTAGGTGTCCGAATGCAGGATAATGTCATTGATGCGACACCATACTTTCTTGAGGAGAATAAAAAACAGGCAATTGGAGAAAGAAGAGTTGGTTTAGGCGTCATGGGACTCCATGATCTTCTAATTTATTGTGAAACTCAGTATGGTTCCAAAGAAGGAAATGAGCTTGTTGATAAGATTTTCGAAACGATTGCAACTACAGCGTACCGAGCATCCATTGAAATAGCGAAAGAAAAAGGAAGTTTTCCATTCTTAATTGGAAAAACGGATGAAGAAACGAAAAAATTACGAGAGGCATTTATCAATACTGGATATATGAAACAAATGCCTCTTGATATTAAAGAAGATATTATAAAATACGGTATCCGTAACTCACATCTTTTAACTGTTGCTCCAACAGGTAGTACTGGTACAATGGTTGGTGTTAGTACAGGTTTAGAGCCATACTTCTCTTTTTCTTACTACCGCAGTGGTCGACTTGGAAAATTTATCGAAGTAAAAGCGAAAATCGTTCAGGAATACTTGGATAATAATCCGGAGCAAGATGAGCAAAGCTTACCGGAATGGTTTATTACTGCGATGGAATTAAGTCCAGAGGCTCACGCTGATACACAATGTGTAATCCAACGTTGGATTGATAGTTCCATTTCCAAAACAGTAAATGCACCTCGTGGCTACACAGTATCACAAGTAGAAAGTGTCTACCAACGTTTATATAAAGGTGGCGCAAAAGGTGGCACTGTATATGTAGATGGTAGCAGAGACTCTCAAGTATTAACTTTAAAGGCAGAAGAGAGTACTTTTGAAAAAGAAAATGATGATTATGTGATTGAAGAAACACCAAAAGTAGTCCTGATGGATACGATTCAAGAACTCGAAAAAACAAATGTTACGATTGGGTCAGAAGTTGGTGACCGTTGTCCAGTATGTCGGAAAGGTCATGTTGCCGAAATTGGTGGATGTAATACATGTACAAGTTGTGGTGCACAACTAAAGTGCGGATTATAGGAAAGAATAAAAAACAGCTACTCAAAAGTAGCTGTTTTTCTTTAAATGGTTTTCTTAAATAGGCTCTGTCTATGCTAATTTCCGCTTTTCTTTGATAAACCCTTTTTTTCTGTTCATCATCATACGCTGATACAAATTATTTAAAATAATCATTAGACAAACAATTGCGACACCAGTATATTCAAATGTAGTAATTGTATGTCCCTGAATCATTCGGATAACGATCGTAGTCACTGGTGCTAAGTTAATAAACAAAATCGCATTAATTGGTTTTAACATAGTAACACCTTTGTTCCAGAACAGGAGTGCAAAAAGTCCAGGCAGTAAAATCATAAAAAGCATATTATAACGAACCATATAAACATCTTGTAATGTTGGAACCTCAACCAGACCAAATATACTGACAGCAATAACAACAGCTGTAGCCGTTAGAGTACCGTAAAGACAACTTAATGTGGAATACCTGAGCACAGACCAACCTGAAAAAACACCGCCACCAATCGTATAAACAGCCCAACCTGCAGCTGCAAGAAATAAAATAATTAAAGGGATCATATGTCCAGAGCCGAAAAGTAAGCTTAAATCTCCATTCGTAACAACGAGTAAAACACCGATAAAAGCTCCTAAAATACAAAAGACAGTAAATGCATACGGCCGTTTTTTATAAACAAGCCATACAATCAAAACAGAAATAATCGGAGCTAATGCTTCCATAATTGAAGCTAGTAAGACGCCTGAATCACCGAGTAAGTCTTGTCCCCAGAAAATGAACAAATTATAAATTGTAAATCCCATCGTACCAAAAAACCAAAGTATAAAGCCTTTACCTTCAGGGTTGAAAGCTTTTTTTCCTTCTATAAAATAGAGCAATACGATTAAAATAACGACGACAGGTAAATAACGAATAATAGTGAAATAAAATGGTTCAACATATTCAAATGCGTGATTTGCAACAGGGAACATTGCCCCCCAAGAGATACTAGCAACCGCACATAGAATAGCTCCTATAAAAATACTATTTCTCATCTAATTATCTCCAATCTTTGTATATGTAATGAGTTCACCCTACATACCATTTAACAATAAGAGTTATATCATGTAAAATGATTATAAGAGATAATAGATATCATAAAAACAGATTACAAAGGTGTTGACTATGAATATAAAAGATCTGATGATTTTTCAAACAGTTGCTAATGCAGGAAGTATTAATAAAGCAGCAGAACAATTAAAGTATGTCCAATCAAACGTCACATCGAGAATTCAAAAATTGGAACAGGATCTTGATACAAAAGTATTTCATCGTCATAAACGGGGCATTACCTTAACAAATGAGGGGGAGGCGTTACTTCCTTACGTTCAGAAAATAATATCATTGACCGAGGAAATGAAATTGATTGGAGCGAGCAGTGGCAATCCTACTGGGAAGCTTGATATTGCCTCTGTCGAAACAGTAATTAAACTACCACTTATTTTATCCGCTTATATCGAACAGTATAAAAAAGTAGATTTAACTTTATCTACGGGTGTAACAGCTGAATTAAAAGAAAAAGTATTACAATATTATTTGGATGGGGCATTTGTTACAAAAAGCACGATTACAAATGATCCAGAGCTAGTTCAGCTAGATGTATTTCACGAGAAACTAGTATTAATCTCAAGTAATAAAACAAACAGTTTAGATGAATTATTTGAGTTACCACTTTTACGATTTAGTGATGGTTGTGGATATAGGGCAAAATTAGACGAATGGTTGCAAGATCAAACGATCACTCCTAAAAAAGTAATGGAATTAGGAACATTAGAAACAACTTTGGGATCTGTAATTTCGGGTTTAGGAGTTGCTTATGTTCCATACTCAGCGGTTAAAAAGTATGAAACAAAAAAACAAATAAAGTGTTATAAGTTGCCCAAAAAATACAGTCAAATTACGACCGTTTTTATTTATCGAAAATCAGACTACGTAACTCCTGCATTACAAAAGTTTATTGAGACGATTGAAACAATAAAAGAAGAAATAAATGATAATGTGGGTTTAACACATTCTATTAAATAAAATAATTAAAGAAAAAAAATAAGTCTTAAGGCTTATGTAAAAATATTTCTTAAGTCGATTACTATGCCTCCTATCTTAACGTAAACTTAAATTAAGAAAGGAGGCTATACTTATGAAAAAAATTTTATTGTTTATCGGTGGTTTGATTGCTGCCCTTATATTAGTAGCAAATTTAGGTCCACTTGTATTATTAGGGTTAAGTATTTGGTTACTATACGTAATAGTTAAACAAATTTTTAAAAGCGAATCTACTACAGCAAAAGTTATTTGGGTTATCATTGGTCTCGCTGTTTTATCCATCGGGATATCAAATATATATGCTATTTTAGGAATCGCTGCAGCATATGTTTTATATTTGATTGTAAAGAACTGGAACAAAGAAAAAGCAGATGATAATACAATGCAAGAAGATCCATTTGTAAACTTCGAGGAACAATGGGGAGAATTTAATAAATATTAAAATGGGAGAGGTTATATATGTCAAACATATTCACAAGAATTAAAGAGTCCATCAGTGCAGATATTCATCAATTATTAGATGATAAGGAGCAGAAGAACCCGATAACAGCTTTGAATCATTATTTACGTCAGGCAGAACAACAAAAATTGAAGGTGAAAAATTTATTAGAACGTCAGTATAAATTAAAAGAAAAATTTACAACTGAATTTCATCAGGCAGAGGATCATGCAAATAAACGTTTAAAACAGGCTAATATCGCTAAAGCAGCAAATGAACAAGACCTATATGACTTCGCACAAAAGGAGTATGAAGAATATCATTTACGAGCTGAACGGGTAGGGCAAGCTCGAGAAGAAACAGTTGAACAAATCGATCAATTAGAAAGAAAGTATAAAGAAATGGATCATAAAATAAAAGACATGCATTTAAAGCGCATGGAGTTAATGGGACGTGAAAATGTCGCTAGAGCAAATGAGAAAATGAATCACATTTTAAAAGATGGAGCGGATCACCCGTTTTCAAAGTTTTCTGAGTTAGAACAATTTATTGAAAACCTTGAGAATAAAGTGAATCAAGCATATTATCACAGTACATTTGACCAGAAGATTGCACAATTAGAAAAAAACTTACAATCTGAAAACAAATCTAGTTAACTCACATTTAAATGTAGCAAAATTGAAAAAATGGTATACTGAAACAGGCGCATAATTATAAGCGTCTGTTTCAATTATTAATTTTACTTATAAAAAGGAGGATCACAAATGTTTAAAAAACTATCCACAGATACGATAAATTGGATTATAATCATCGGTGTGATTCTCTTTGTTATTGAAATTGCATTTTTTCATGGTGGTATAATTGGTACAGCCATTTTTACAGGATTTTTAATATATATAGGTTGGAAAAATTACTCAACGTTATTTGGTAAAATTTCATTTTGGGTTGGATTAGTTGGATTTATCTTTGCTGTCCTCAATATGATTGCAGTCCGATTTTTAATTATTGTCTTTATAATTTTACTATTAATCGATTATTTAAAGTCTAATAAAGATGCGCAGCGAATTCATCCAACGATTAATATAGAACAAAAATATGAAGCTAAAGAACCGATAATAAAAATCAATCCAATATTTAGACAAATATTTTATGGAGATCAACATACGGAAGAAACTGCTTATGAATGGGAAGATATCAACATACATGGTGGAATAGGGGATCGAATTATCGATTTAAGCAATACTGTCTTACCAGAAGACACTGCTGTAATCTCGATACGCCATTTAATTGGCAATATTGTTATTTATGTCCCTTACGAAGTAGAGATCATGATTCATCATAGTGCTATTTTTGGTAGATCCTATATTTTAAATGAGTTTAACCATAATTTGATGAATCAAATTATTTCTTATAAAACTGAAAACTATGATACAACCTATCCGAGAGTAAAGATTATCACCTCAATTGTGTCAGGGAATATCGAGGTGAAGCGGATATGATGACGATTATTAGACATTTACTTACATCTATTGCGTTCGGTATTTTACTTACGGTATCTGTGATTAGTATTACTTTTATCGTTTTTCCATTAACTGATTGGAAAATTCTACTACAAACAAAAGTATATAATGTGTCATATTTGGTCGTTATCACAACATTAACAATTATATTTAGTTCCATCATTGGCATTATTACCTCGGTATATTGGAAGCAAAGAATTGAACATGTAGAACGACAGCTTACTGAATTAAATAATGATCAAGCTTTATCCAAAGGAGATACGTTTAAAGAATTAAAAAAAATAGAAGATCAACTAGTGAGGTTACAGGAAAAGTTTAGATTACAAGTAGAGCACTCGCAACGTTTAGCAACAGAAAGAGCTAAAGAAAGAGAAAAGAGTCTACAGGAAGTTGTCGAACAAGAAAGAAACAGGTTTGCACGTGATTTACACGATTCCGTCAGTCAGCATTTATTTGCAGCTTCTATGATGATGTCAGCTTTAAATGAGTCATCTATTGAAGATCTGACAGTTAAACATCAAATTCAAATGGTTGAAAAAACGATACATCAATCACAACTTGAAATGAGAGCACTTTTGCTTCATTTAAGACCGGCGGCACTAAAAGGGAAAGTGTTGCATGAAGGAATGAAAGATTTACTTACAGAGCTGATGAATAGAATTCCGCTAAAAGTTGACTGGAAAATTGAGTCATTTCCAGTTGAAAAAGGTGTAGAAGACCAATTGTTTCGCATAGTACAAGAAGCAATTTCTAATACGTTAAGACACGCTAAAGCATCATCCATTCATGTCATGTTGATTAAACGTGACCATAAAATCATCTTACGGGTTGTAGATGATGGAGAAGGATTTGATGTAGAAAAAGTAAAAACAAGTTCTTATGGATTACAAAATATGGAGGAAAGAGCACGAGATTTAGGTGGAACGTTAAAAATAATTAGCTTACCGAATAAAGGAACTAGATTGGAAGTAAAAGTACCAAGTCTTGAAAATGAAGGTGGTGAAGAGGGATGATTACGATACTGTTTGCGGATGACCATGAAATGGTTCGAATTGGAGTTACTGCATATCTTTCATCTCAACCTGACATGAAAGTAATTGCCGAAGCAAATGATGGCAAAGAAGCAGTTGAAAAAGCATTATCATTGAAGCCTGACATAATTTTAATGGATTTGGTGATGAAACAAATGGACGGCATTGAAGCAACTAAATTAATTATGAATGAGTGGCCAGAAGCAAAAATTATCATTGTTACGAGCTTTATTGATGATGAAAAAGTGTATCCTGCATTGGAAGCAGGAGCGACGAGTTATATGTTAAAAACATCGAAGGCCAGCGATATAGCAGAAGCTATCCGTTCCACATATAAAGGACAATCTATTTTGGAGCCAGAAGTAACCGGAAAAATAATGACTAAAATGCGCAAAAAAGAAGCAGTGTCTTTACATGAACAATTAACGGATAGAGAAATGGAGATATTACTGCTAATGGCGCAAGGTAAGACAAATCAACAAATTGCCGATGAACTTTTTATCGCTTTAAAAACGGTTAAAGTACATGTAAGTAATATTTTAGGTAAGCTGGAGGTAAATGATCGTACCCAAGCAGTCATCTATGCTTTTCATCATAATTTGATTAATTAGTTTCTCTTGGGCAACTTATTTTCTTTCATTCTAATCTATTTATAGTAATAATTAGCGATACTTGTATAAACTTATATTTTAAGGTATTATAGAGTAAGCAACAATGTTGCATACTTTTAAAATGAAAAGAGGAACGCCTTTGCCTACACCTAGTATGGAAGACTACATTGAGCAGATCTATAATTTGATAGAAACAAAAGGCTATGCTCGGGTAACCGATATAGCAGAAGCGTTATTAGTTCATCCATCCTCCGTAACAAAAATGGTGCAAAAATTAGATAAAGATAATTATGTAAACTACGAAAAATACCGTGGTTTCGTATTAACTGATAAAGGGAACAAAGTTGGAGAGCGGCTAGTCTTTCGCCATGATTTATTAGAGGAATTTTTAGAGATCATTGGCGTTGATGAAGAAAAGATTTATGATGATGTTGAGGGAATTGAACATCATCTAAGTTGGAATGCAATCGATCGAATTGCTGATTTGGTCGATTATTTTAAAGCCGATGAAAAAAGGCTGAAAGAATTAGCCGATATGCAAAAACAAGATGAAACTGCAAATAAATAACGCTGATCATAGATGACGACTAAAATTGTTTTAGTCATTGGAGAAAGCCGAACTAGTACAAATTTTTAAAAAAAGTTTGTATTAGTTCGGTTTTTTTTTGCAAGTTAAGAAAGTATAAAAATTTTATGATTTTGCTTATCCTACAGCATCAGCCACGTCCAGCTCCAGCGCTTAAGCCATAGCATATCTTTTCGTTGGGACGAGTAAGCGGAGTCCCAGATCTTTTTGGTGGGACGAGCTTTAGCGCAGTCCCAAACTTCGCGCTTCTCCACTACGATAAAGAAGACTTGCCGACTGGCTTGTCCAGAGGCTTAGTCGCACTTATACCCTTGCGGTGAAAGCGGGCATCGGTTCACTGACGTTCACCGTGTTTCCTTTATCTCATTGCGAAGCACTCCAGTTTGTACGTTGCTGAACGGGCGCTTGCGCTTTTGTTCCTACTTTTATCAATTTTTATAAACTGTGCAATAACTCGGTTAATTTGCTTTGCAAATATCTAGGTGTCGTTTTTCAAAAAATGCATCGTGGCAGTTGATGGATGCAGTGTCGTTTACCAAAAATGCATCGTGACAACCGATCAATGCAGAGTGTTTTTCCGTAGCGGTAAGACAATCACCATTCGAAGTCACTGCACAGTTTTCATCAAATGGGATAGTGAAAAGTCTTGGATTATAGTTGTATACAGATTTTTCAAGAAAACGGTTATTCGAAAATTAACTAAGTAAGTTGTAAAACTTCCCCCAAAATGAGGTTTGTACAAATGTTCTAAATTAATTTTTTATTCGTACAATACTTAATAGACTATACTATACGAGGAGTTTTGTGATGAAAATTGACTGCGTATTTTCAGGAGGCGGGGTAAAGGCATATGCATTTATAGGGGCTCTAAAGAGTATATATGAAAAAGGTATTACAATTGAAAGAGTAGCTGGTACTTCGGCGGGTGCAATCTTAGCGGCTTTTGTTACCGCCGGCATCCAATGGGAAGAAATGGAAAGGTTAATCAATGAAGTAAACTTAAAAAAATTTCTTGATCCACCAATTTTGAGTAAAAAAATACCTTTTACTAAATGGTTATTGTTATATTTTCAACTCGGTTTATATAAAGGCGATGTCTTTGAGAAATGGTTATATAATGTTTTAGCAGATAAAGGAATAATTACTTTTCAAGATATAAGAGAAGGATATTTAAAAATAATTGTTAGTGATGTCTCATTAGGAAAATTAATTGTCATTCCAGACGACCTTGAACGAGTTTATGGACTGGATAAAAATTCATTTAATGTGGCAACTGCGATAAGAATGAGTGCAAGCTTTCCCTATTTTTTTATGCCTAAGGAAATAAAAAGCAAACAAAATAAACGGAGTTATATAGTTGATGGTGGGTTACTGAGTAATTTTCCCCTATGGGTTTTTCGTAAAAATAATAAAGATGCCCGACCTGTATTAGGCATTTCATTAAGCGATTCAATAGAAGATGCGCAACCAAGCAATATTAAAAATGCTTTGGATATGCTACAAGCTCTTTTTCATGCGATGTTAAGGGCTCATGATGCAAGATATATTTCAAAATCGATGCAAGATAATATTGTGTTTATTCCAGTTAAAAATATTAAGACAACTGATTTTTCCATTACTGATGAACAGAAAGAGTCTTTGATTCAACTTGGAAAAGAAAAGTCAGATCAATTTCTGAAATTGTGGCCAAAATAACAATGATCGAGCTACTTAATTAGAAGCTCGATCATTGTTATTTTTATTATTCGTTTTTTTTCCTTCAATGACTGTTAGGTGTGGGACGTGCCTTCTTTTTCTACGTTGTCTTAAAGGAGAATCTGTTCGCATTGTTTTCTTTATTTTTGGTTGTTGTTTACTGTATTTTTGGTTTGATTGTTTGGCAGCTTTTCTATATTTGCGCATTTCATCGTTACCACCAGGGTTTCGTCGATTAAGAATGGCCGTGATGATAAAGTAAATAGCAAATCCTATTGCAATGGTAATCAATATACTGACAAAAAAGCTTCCAGGGTTTTTAATTAAAGAAGTTACCAAGCCGACAACCGCTAATCCGATAATAAAATAAATAAAAAGCGGAAATTTACGACTCAACGAAAATCCTCCTTTCTATTGAGGTTGTATCACCTCACTACTTTGATTTAAGTTCACCTCTACTACGTCTTCTACCTCATCATTTTGCAGAACTTTTTGAAAGGAACATAATGCTACTTCCACTTGATCATCGTTTGGCTCTTTCGTTGTTAATAGCTGTAACCATAAGCCAGGATAACCCAACACTTTTAATACAGGTATATATCTTACTTTGTTAGTAAGTTGCAATACTTCAAATGATAGACCAATAACTAGAGGAATTAGTATTATTCGATTGACGATACGCCACCAAAGAGGATCGGTGGCGACAAACATATATACGAATACTCCGACAATGACTGTAAAGAGAATAAAGCTTGAACCGCATCGATAATGGAGTCTAGACTCTTTTTGAACATTTTCGACGGTTAACGGAACATTGTGTTCGTATGCATTTATCACTTTATGTTCCGCACCATGATACTGAAAAACACGTTTTATTAGTGGCGTTAATGAAACAATATAAATGTAACCAAGTAATAACAGGAGTTTAAAAAATCCTTCTAATAATACTTGCCCTGTTTTTGTCGGAACTAATCCTGTAAAAAAGTTTGCAACGATCGCAGGTGTAACGGTAAAAATTAATTTACTAAAAATAAATGATAAAACACCTATAACGCCAATTCCAAGAATCATAACAAGTTTAGATGTTTCTTTTTCTTGTTTCATTTTTTCATCATCTTTTGGATCAACATCAAAGCGATCAGATGCGAAGTCAAGATGTTTTACACCATTAGCACTCGCTTGAACCAATGCGACAATTCCACGCAATAAAGGTATTTTTTTCAAATTCTTTGTTATATTAGATTCTACCCTTTTTACTTCAAAATATTCAATACTGTTATCTTTTCTTCTTATAGCAGAAACAAAACTTTTCTTACCGGCAAACATAACCCCTTCAACTAAGGCCTGCCCACCATAAGCTGTCTCTTTCTTTTTCAATGTATATCACCAGCCTCAATCTTATTTTACTAGAAAAGAACAATTATAACTAGCGTTCTTGCTATAATTTCTCATTCTTTTCATAAAAATGGGTAATAATACGAATTGGAGGTTGATAAAATGGGAAAACAATCAGCTAAATTAAACCGACTATTATTATTACGCACAATACTTACCGGTTTTTTTGGTGGCTTATTTAGTGGGCTATTTCTTCTATTTTTACATTATTTTAATATGACAGAAGTAAGACCCAAAATATTGTTACGCATTTTATTTCAAAATGAAAACTGGATTGAGAAATGGTATGCTAATGTCGTATTGATTGTACTCATTAGCATTTTTTCGATAGTTATAGCGCTTATCTATTATGTTTTGCTACGACATAGGAAAAGTTGGATTACAGGAGCTCTGTTTGGAGTAGCGATATGGGTAGCAATTTATTTTGTGATGCCGATCATTATCAAAAATTATAATCCATTCCTTTACCTAAATTCTGAATCACATGTTTCCATGTTTTGTTTATTTTTATTATATGGCGTTTTTACAGGTTATTCGATATCTTTTGATTATGGACATTTAAAACAAGAATATGAGTAATGAATATTCAACATTTCTTTTAGCAGGATAATAAGGTTTATGGTAAGATTGTATCGATAGTCATCAATTTAATAAAGAGGTGAACATACATATGACAAAATTAGCAGATCTACGTAATAAGTTACTTGAAAATGAAGTCGACGCTATCCTTGTCACAAATCCATACAACAGAAGGTATATAACGAACTTTACTGGAACAGCTGGTGTAGCACTTATAACAAAGTCGGACGCTTTTTTTGTGACAGATTTTCGCTATGTTAATCAGGCTAAAGAACAAGTACCTGAATTTACGATTATAGAGCATCAAGGACTCATTGAAGACAAGTTAACTGAACTTATTAGTAAGTCAGCAATAAAACGACTTGGTTTTGAAGCAGACCACGTTACATACACAAACTATTCTCTGTATGAAAAAAAATTTGCTGTCGAGTTAGTTGCAGTAAAAGAAATAATTGAATCTATACGTATGATTAAAACAGCTGAAGAAATTGTTATATTAAAAGGTGCTGCTAAAATTGCCGATGATGCTTTTCAGCACATATTAGAGTTTATTAAGCCAGGTGTCAGGGAAATTGATATAGCAAATGAATTAGAAATATTTATGCGAAAGCAAGGTGCAACATCCTCAAGCTTTGATATTATTGTTGCTTCAGGATACCGCTCAGCCTTGCCGCATGGTGTTGCATCTGAAAAAGTGATTGAGAATGGTGAACTCGTTACGATGGATTACGGTGCGTTATACAAAGGTTATTGTTCGGATATAACAAGAACAGTAGCAGTCGGGAATATAAGCGATGAGTTGAAAGAAATATATGAAACAGTATTAGAGGCACAAGTCCGTGGGGTAAATGGTATAAAACCTAATATGACTGGAAAAGAAGCTGACGCTTTAACACGAGAATATATAGAAGAACAAGGTTATGGAGAGTATTTTGGACATTCGACTGGCCACGGCATTGGACTTGAAATACATGAAGGACCGGGACTTTCTCCTCGTTCTGATACTATTTTAGAGAAAAATATGGTCGTAACAGTGGAACCGGGAATTTATATTCCTGAAGTTGGTGGGTGTCGGATTGAAGATGACATTGTCTTAACCGAATCGGGTAATGAGCGATTAACTTTTGCAAAGAAAGAATTAATTCAATTATAAAACCCTACATAAATCTTACGGTACAATAATTTGAGGGAGGAAATAAAATAATGATCTCGGTTAACGATTTTAAAACTGGTACTACAATCGAGTACGAAGGTAATATATGGCAAGTGATGGAGTTTCAACACGTGAAGCCAGGAAAAGGTGCGGCTTTTGTTCGATCTAAATTACGTAATTTAAGAAATGGTAATATTCAAGAAAAAACATTTCGAGCAGGAGAAAAAGTAAAACGAGCGCATATTGACCATAAGAAGATGCAATATTTATATGCTTCTGGTAATACGCATGCCTTTATGGATGTTAATACGTATGAACAAATTGAGTTACCAGCTACACAAATTGAGTATGAACTAGATTTTATTAAAGAAAATATGACAGTCGACATCATTATGTTTGATGGTGAAGTTATTGGAATCAGCTTACCAAATAACGTTGAACTTGAAGTAACAGAAACAGAGCCAGGCCTAAAAGGGGATACGGTAAGTGGTGGTTCTAAGTCAGCAACATTAGAAACAGGTTTAGTTGTTCAAGTGCCTTTATTTATTAATCAAGGCGACATCCTTGTTATAAGTACATCTGACGGTAAATATGTCTCACGGAGTAATTAATATATTATGAGTATGATATGAGAGGATGTTCAAAAAGTCCGGTAAAAATGACACTGCGAATTTCGCACGAATGCTTGTTTCTCCGCTACTCATGTATCTAAATGCATACATTCCGTTGCTCGAAACTGCGCCTCCTCGAACTTCTTGGTCTTTTTTATCCTACTTTTTGAATACGCACTATGAAGAACAATTCTTTGAAAGGGTTGTTCTTTTTATTTTGGATATTAGTCTATAAATACACACTTTTTTATGATAGATACGATTTTTTTCCACTTATATTCTCCTTTGAAGCGACTTCTTCCTTATTCTTCATGCATAAAAAGAAATGCTAGGCATAAATTTAGAATATAATCCAATCATTAAGGTAGTGAAAATCATGATGGAAATATTACGATTATTACCAGAAAATATGAAACAAGCTGTCATGCAAAAAATTGCTACAAGATGGTCGCAACTAGAGGAAATAAGATTACGTTTAAATAGACCTATTGAATTAAATTTTCACAAACAAATTGAATGGATCAATGAGATCATTTTCACTGAAAAGGATAGTATTTACGTGTTAAATCAATTGAGTGAGCATTCATTATACCGGTTGGAAGATGAACTACGTGAAGGATACATCACGGTAACTGGTGGACACCGTGTTGGGCTAGCCGGTGAGGTAACTACAGTGAATGGCAAGATCAAACAATTACAACATATCACTTTTTTTAATATTCGGATTGCTAGGGAAATTAAACAGATTGCAGCACCATTTATTCCCTACATAGAAAATGATAATCGCTATTTTAATTCGTTAATCATCGGACCGCCACAGACAGGTAAAACTACTTTTATTAGAGATATAGCTAGATTAATAGGAGATAGAGAAAATAATTTCACTCCCCAAAAGGTTGGAATAATTGATGAACGATCGGAAATCGCTGCCTCTATTAATGGGGTGCCTCAACATAATGTAGGGCTCAGGACAGATGTTATGGATGCATGTCCCAAGGTGGCTGGGCTGATGATGATGATCAGATCCATGTCACCCGATGTATTAGTGGTGGATGAAATCGGAAAAGAAGATGATGTTAATGCGTTAATGGAAGCTGTTTTTGCAGGCGTTACAATCATTTGTACAGCACACGGGTCATCGGTAGAAGAATTAAAAAGAAGACCATCCATGCGCCCTTTATTTGAGAATCATGTTTTTGACCGCATGCTAATTTTACAAAAAGATACGCATGATTATTTCAAAATAGACATCTTTACTAGGGATGGTAAAAAAATCACATCAAACTTGGTGAAAAAACAATGAAATGGTTAGGAGCCTTCTTACTAATTAGCACAACAACTTATATTGGATTTGATATGAGTAATCGTTTAAGTGATAGGACGAAACAAATTAGACAATTTATTTTATCCCTACAAATGTTGGAAGCCGAAATGGAATATAGTCAATTAACCTTACAGCAAATATTTCGAACGATTGGAAAAAAGACCTCTTCTCCTATAAACAACTTCTACAGCCGATTAGCGGAGCATTTTGACTTTGTTGTAACAGATTTTTTGGACGTATGGGATCAAGAATTAGATAGATTAACAACTGTTTCAGCACTTAAAAATAATGAGCTGGAAATTATGAAACAATTTGGGAGAAATTTAGGACAACATACATTTATACAACAGCAAAAGCATATAACATTAGCAATTCATCATTTACAACAACAATTAGATGAAGCAAATGACCAGCGAGTTAAATACGAAAAAATGATGAAGAGTTTAGGAGTTCTTATTGGAATATTCATCGTTTTAATACTGTTTTAGAAAGGAGTATCCTCATGCTAATTGATGCGACAATTTTATTCCAAATAGCTGGAATTGGGATCATTACTGCGCTGATCCATACCGTATTAAAGCAAGTTGGAAAAGAGGATATTGCCCAATTTGTTTCTCTGGTTGGCTTTATTATTGTCTTGATTATCGTTATTCATCATCTGGCTGACTTATTTCAGCAAATAAAATCTGTATTTTTATTAAAAGGTTTATAAATAATGGATATTGTTCAAATTGTCTTAATCGGTATAGTAGCAACATTGTTATACATTCTTTTAAAAGATATCAGTCCCTCTTATTCATTTTTTATCGTATTAATTACTAGCATTCTTATTCTTGTTATCGTAATAAAACAAATTGGCATTATTATTCAACTACTGAAATCCTTGGGGGATAAGGCATCTGTTAACGCTTTTTATGTGGAAACAATTTTAAAAATTATTGGAATAGCTTATATAACGGAACTTGGATCCAACGTAACAAAAGATGCAGGACTAGCTTCTGTGGCATCAAAAATAGAATTGGCCGGGAAAATTTTCATCCTCTTACTAGCAATCCCTATTATTAGCGCCGTAGTAGAGGTTATTCTCAATTTTATTCCTGCTTCTGGAAATCAATTTCCTGGTCAGTAATTTGAAGTTTGGGTAGAAAGGGGTCGTAAACAAATGAATGAAAATGTATAAAAGAATAGCTTCAATTCTATTTATTTTCATCTTGTTTATACCTATTGATATAAGTGCGAATGAACACGATGAAGATATTGAATTAGAAGAAGATATTGAAGAAAAATTATTGGACAAGTTAACGATTGAAGAAGTCGATTTGTTTTGGAAGCAAATTGGTACCGAATATGGTGAGTTCATACCAGATATTAATAATAAAAACATTGCGGAACTAATTAAAGAAAATGGGACGATTTCACTTAAATCAAGCCTAAAAGGAATCGTGAAATATTTATTTTATGAGTTAATTGTCAATGGGAAGTTATTAGGCACATTAATTATTTTAACGTTATTTTCAGTAATTTTACAATCAATGCATGCTGCTTTTGAGAAAAGTACTGTCAGTAAGATCGCTTATTTTGTTGTTTATATGGTACTTATTTATATTACACTTAATAGTTTTTACAGTGTATTCACATATGCAAAAGAAACGATTGACATGATGAGTAGTTTTATGATCGCATTATTGCCTTTAATGCTAGGTCTTATCGCTACATTTGGACAAGTAATTACTGTGTCATTTTTTCATCCAATCATTATCTTTCTCATTCATATTAGCGGTATCTTAATGACTTCTTTCGTTTTTCCTTTATTGTACCTTTCTGCATTACTTATTATTGTCAGTAATTTAAATGATAATTTTAAAGCAACCCATTTAGCAGAGTTATTTAGATCAATCAGTATAGGTACTGTGGGGTTTTTTTTAACAGTCTTCTTAGGAGTTATGTCTGTACAAGGTACTGCTACTGCAATTCAAGACGGTGTAGCGTTAAAAACAACAAAGTTTATTACAGGAAATTTTATTCCTGTTGTAGGAAGGACGTTTACAGATGCAGCTGATACAGTCTTATCTGCTGCCCAACTTTTAAAAAATGCTGTCGGAATCATTGGTTTAACGATCATCATTATTATCGCGGTTTTTCCTGCAATTAAAATAATAGCAATTTCATTTGTATATAAACTTGCTGCGGCATTACTGCAACCACTAGGAAATAGCCCAATTATAACGAGCTTAAATATTATTAGTAAATATATTCTTTATGTACTTGCTTGTTTAATTACAGTAACGTTTATGTTTTTTTTATCGATCGTAATTCTTATAATCGCAAGTAATATTCCATTACTTCTTAGATAAGGTGAATGTTTATGAATGTAATATCAGAATGGGTTATGCAAGTCATTGTTTTTATATTACTTGGCACGATTGTGGAATTATTAATCCCTAATAACTCCATGAAAAAGTATGTCAATATTGTTATCGGTTTATTATTGCTACTTGTTCTCGCAAAGCCAATTCTCTATTTATTTACCGATGACGTAACAGCACAGTTAGATAAGTTTGAACAGATAATCTTTCAGGAGGAAGCGACTTTGAGTGAAACAGAAACTTTAATGGAAATACAAAAAAGAGATATACAAGCTGAACAAGATGCATATATATGGAATGAGGTAAAGTTACAACTTATGAAAGAAGCAAACCCCATACTATTTGAACAATATTCGGCACAAATTGTTGATCTTACTTTTTCATTTGATGAACCATATGTGGACAGCTATGAAAATCTCGATGAGGTGATTATAACTCTACGGGAAAATACAGATGGGAGAGAGCCAGATGATAAAGAAGCCGATGTCATCAATCCAATTATCATTGAAACGGACAGGCCAAAAGAACCGAGGAGGAAGAATAATAATGATACGAATATAAGTGATACATTAGAAGAAATATGGGGTTTAGATAAGGGAACAATTAAAATTATGTGGGAGGGAGGGGCGTCTTGATTGAAAAGTTAAAGAACTTCATTCAAAACTATTTCCGAAAAGGTACTGAAAATAAGAAACGAAACTACGTACTTGCGATTGCTTTAATTGCTATTTTATTCATCCTCCTTGGAAATTTATTAAGTCCCAAAAATGAATTAGAAACAGAATTAAATCAAGAAACAGATGCAAAAGTTCAGGAAGATGATATAGAAGAAGTGTCCCTCATAAAAAATGTTAACGAGATTGAAGCGAGCTATGAAAAAGATTTGCAGGCAATGCTAAATCAAATTAAAGGAGTTTCTGAAGTAGAAGTCATGGTTAACGTTGATTCTACCAATGTCAATGTATATGAAAAAGATTTAATTATGGGTAATCAGTCAACGGACGAAACAGATAAAAATGGTGGAATGAGGAAGGTAGAAGATGAAACGAAAGAAACAAAACTAGTATATGTAAGACAAGGGGATCAGGAGGTGCCAGTATTAGTACAAACAAAGAAACCAGATGTTAGAGGAGTGTTTATCATTGCTAAAGGAGCAGATAACGCAACTGCGAAAAAGTGGATTGTTGAATCTGTATCAAAAGTGCTGGATGTACCAACATATCGAATTTCAGTAATGCCAAAGTGAAAGGGGAAATTATGAAATGTTAAAAAAACAAACGGTATGGCTTTTAACCATGTTAAGCTTAATGATTGTATTAAGTGTATATTATATGATGTCAGATCAAGAAGATATAGCATACATTGATACTGGACAAGAAGGTATTGAAGAAACTGTAAATCGGGATCAGAAAGATAGCGATGTTGAAGTTGAAGGAGTTAGTCCAGTTCAAGGAAACGAACTTTTTACAACAATTCGAATGGAACTCGAAGATGAACGAAATATTAAAAAAGATCGTTTAAAAGAAATAGTAGCATCCAGTAGCGCAACCGCAACGGAAATTAATGAAGCATTAAATGAAATTGATTTTATCGAAAACATCGAAACAAAAGAGACAATTTTACAAGAATCAATTTTATCTGCAAATGAAAATTATGAAGATGTTCTAGTAAGGGCAGAGGATAATAAAGTGCATGTTCATGTTATCACTGAAAACTTACCAAAAGAAGAAGCAGTAAAAATTATGCAAATGGTAAAAGACGAATTAGGAGAAATTACAGTTGATGTTAATTTTCAGGCAACCAATAGCTAATTACTTATAAAAATCCAGATGCGAGAAAAAAGCATCTGGATTTTGTTTTATTTAAAGCCTTATCGTGACTATGTTGCTTTTCATCTACGTTATTAAAGTAAACTGTGCAGTAGTGAAAATTTGTAAATCTAGTTACAAAACGTTGATTTCCTCCTTCGGGCAGTTCGCGCATCCTTAGGCACGGCGGTCCGCCTCTGAAGCAGAAAACCACTGCTTCTCTAGTCTTCCGACGTACAGGATGTACTAGCGCAGACGAAGACATGAGGCCGTGGCGTTCTTAGTCTGGCGTTCGCCTGTTGCTTCTCCCACGACGGACAGGACGTCCTAGTTTCGGCGTAGGTCACAAATCTTTACGGTGGGACGAAAGCGGAGCTACAGTCCTAGGAAGTGACCGCTTTTAGCCGACCAGGTGTCGACTGCCCTCCGGCTCCAATCAACCATTAAGATAGTAGTTATATCAAGCTGTTAGCGTTATTACCGTACACAGATCCCAGCGAAGGAAATACACGTAGACTCCTATGGGAGGACAGGCCTAGATGAGACTACGTAGGAGCGAAGCGACGAGTAGGCTCAGCAGCCGCCCATGGAAAGCGAAGTGTACTTCCGTAGCGGTAATATAATTACTATCAAAAGTTATGTCGTAGTTTAAGGATTTAGTAGCAAATAATACCCTTTTAGAAAATCGCCTTTTAAAATTAATTAAATACAGACCAACTAGGAATAAACTCAATTCGTAAAATATACGGTTGTTCAGAGAGAATTATGTTAAAATAGAATCTAATACGTAAAAAAGCAAAAAGGGGAGTAAGAAATATGCTAAAAGTTCAAGAATTACGGGAAATAATTAGACTTATTGATCAATCTTCAATAAGTGAGTTTGTTTATGAAAATGATGGATCATCCATAACAATTAAGAAAACGACAGAAGATAAACAAGTAAATGTAAGGGAAGAAGTTATCCAAACTCCACCTGTAGTACAAGTTCCTGTTGCCCAGAAAAAAGAAGAAGCAGTAAAAGAAGAGCCAAAGCAGGAAGCGGATACAGATGTAGTAACAACTGACGATGAAAACATTGTTGAAATCGTTTCACCAATGGTTGGAACTTTTTATCGTAAACCATCTCCTGAAAGTGATCCATATGTAAAAGTAGGAGACAAAATTGATGAAAGTACCATTGTTTGTATTGTAGAAGCAATGAAGTTATTTAATGAGATTGAAGCGGAAACAACTGGAGAAATTGTAGAAGTACTCGTCGGTGATGGCGAATTAGTTGAGTATGGACAAGCCTTATTCAAAGTTAAAACAAAGTAAGGGGACGATAAAAGTGATTAAAAAATTATTAATCGCTAACAGAGGTGAAATAGCCGTTCGAATTATTCGTGCATGTAAGGAACTCGGAATTGAAACAGTTGCTGTATTCTCAGAAGCTGATCGAGAAGCATTACATGTAGAACTTGCTGATGAGGCTTATTGTATCGGTCCAGCACCGGGAACAGAAAGTTATTTAAATATAACAAATATAATGACGATTGCTACTTCTACTGGTGTAGATGCTATCCATCCCGGATATGGATTTTTAGCGGAAAATGTAGATTTTGCAGAAATATGTAAAGAATGTAATGTGAAATTTGTTGGCCCTTCACCTGAAGCGATACAAAAAATGGGAATTAAAGATGTTGCTCGTCGTACAATGAAAGAAGCAGGGGTACCGATTGTTCCAGGATCAGATGGAATTTTGGAGAATGAAGAAGAAGCGATAAAAGTTGCTGAAGCTATTGGTTACCCTGTAATTATTAAAGCTACTGCGGGTGGTGGTGGAAAAGGAATCCGCGTAGCATATAATAAAGAGGAATTAATCAATGGATTTCGTATTACGCAAAAAGAAGCAGAAACGGCTTTTGGTAATCCAGGAATTTATTTAGAGAAAAATATTGAAGATTTCAGACATGTTGAAATTCAAATTTTGGCGGACGAACATGGTAATGTCGTTCACCTTGGAGAAAGGGATTGTTCGATCCAAAGACGTCTGCAAAAATTAATTGAAGAGACTCCATCACCTGCCATCACCTCGGAAATAAGAGAAGCTATGGGAGCGGCATCTGTTAAAGCTGCCAAAGCAGTAAATTATGTTGGTGCTGGAACTATCGAATACATTTTCAATCGTGAAAATAATGAATTTTACTTTATGGAAATGAACACTCGTATTCAAGTAGAACATCCAGTAACTGAAATGGTAACAGGAATAGACTTAATAAAAGAACAAATTAAAATTGCAAATAACGAAAAATTATCCGTTTCTCAAGATGAAATTGAATTTAATGGATGGTCAATTGAATGTCGAATTAATGCGGAAGATCCATTCAAAAACTTTATGCCATCTCCCGGAGAGATTAAAATGTACTTACCACCTGGAGGGCTAGGGGTTAGAGTAGATTCCGCTGTATATCCAGGTTACTCGATTCCACCTTTTTATGATTCTATGGTCGCTAAGCTGATTACATATGGAGCAACACGTGACGAAGCAATTCGTCGTATGAAAAGAGCTTTAGACGAGTTTGTTATCGAAGGGGTACATACAACGATTCCTTTTCACTCTTTAATTATGGATCATGACGTATTTAAAAAAGGTGATTTTAATACAAATTTCTTAAAAGATCATCCGATTAGTCAAGAAGAATAAATTATTTTTTCAAGGTCAAAAGGAGATTCCTTTTGACTTTTCTTCTTCATATAATTGTTAAAATTGACGGATGGCTTTGAAAATGTCCTTTTGCTTTCTTCTAGCATTGTATCCGTAAATTTGATACGATTTCTTAGAAGATTATTCTAATTAGAGGAGAAATATTGATGGATCGACGTACAGCAAGAGAAGAAGCCTTTAAGTTATTGTTTCAACACGAAATAAATACAGTTGAAGAAATAAACAGTGAAAAATTGGATCCTTTTACAAAAAAAATCGTACTTGGGGTTATAGATAAAAAAGAAGAAATCGATCAATTAATTAGTAATCATTTAAAAAATTGGTCATATGAACGAGTGGCACTTGTTGAGAAAACAGTATTACGTATTGCAGTTTTTGAAATAACTTATTTAGATGATATTCCAATAGGAGTTTCGATTAATGAAGCAGTTGAGCTATCACATACATATGGCGATGAAAAATCAGGAAAATTTGTTAATGGCGTTTTATCAAATATAATCGAACAAAAGGAGTCTTAAAATGGCAGCAGAAATTATTAACGGACAACTATTAGCAAAAGAATTGAGAAGAAATATGAAAAATGAAATTGCCGAGTTAAAACAAAAAGGACTCACTCCACATTTAACTGTTATTTTAATTGGAGATGATCCAGCTTCTCATTCTTACGTAAGGGGAAAAGAAAAAGCCTCGGCCGAAGTTGGTATATCCTCTAAAATAATTAGAATGGATAAAACAGTTGATCAGAAAACGTTACTAACGAAAATTGCAGCGTTAAACAAAGATGAAAATGTTCATGGAATTTTAGTACAATTACCATTACCAAAACATATCGAAGAGCAGAAAGTTATTGAAGCGATCGACCCAGCTAAAGATGTTGATGGTTTTCATCCAATTAATATAGGACGTATGATGGTAGGACAGGATGCATTTTTACCTTGTACTCCTTATGGTATTATTGAAATGTTGAAATCCAAAAATATAGAAATCGCAGGAAAACATGTCGTCGTTATGGGAAGAAGTAACATTGTTGGAAAGCCGATGGGACAATTACTTCTAAATGAAAATGCTACAGTTACTTATTGCCATTCAAAAACTCAAGATATTAAAAGTTATACAAAAAAAGCGGATATTTTAATAGTAGCTGTCGGAAAAGCAAATATAGTCGATTCGTCCTATATTAAAGATGGGGCAGTAGTAATAGACGTTGGGGTAAACCGAACAGAAGAAGGAAAACTAACGGGAGATGTTGACTTTGATGATGTAAAAGAAATGGCATCCTTCCTTACTCCAGTACCAAAAGGAGTTGGACCGATGACGATAACGATGCTACTATCTAATACAATAAAAGCAGCCAAAGGATTGAGTTAATTTTGAAATCAAAGTACTTAACGGTTTCTGCATTAACAAGATATTTAAAAAGAAAAATTGAGATGGATTCTCATTTGCAAGAAGTGTGGTTAAAAGGTGAAATTTCTAATTTTAACCATCACAGTCGTGGCCATATGTATTTAACAATAAAAGACGATAACTCTAGAATACAGGCAGTGATGTTTGCAGGGAATAACCGTCATTTAAAGTTTACTCCAGAAGATGGGATGAATGTTTTAATTCAAGGAAATGTAGGCGTTTTTGAGCCTTATGGCAATTATCAATTATATATTAAGAACATGGAGCCTGATGGAATTGGTGCTTTATATTTAGCATATGAACAATTAAAGGAAAAATTACACCGTGCAGGTTATTTCGATGCGCATCATAAACGTCCCATTCCAAAGTTTCCACAACATATTGCAATTATCACATCTCCAACTGGGGCAGCTGTAAGAGATATAATTACAACAATCGAAAGAAGGTACCCGATTGTTCAATTGACTGTTATTCCAGTATTGGTTCAAGGTGAAGGAGCAGCTGAGTCAATTAAACAGGCAATTGAATATGCCTGTAAATTAGGGAAATTTGATACAATTATTGTAGGACGAGGTGGAGGATCCATCGAGGATCTCTGGTGTTTTAATGAAGTACAAGTAGTAGAGGCAATTTTTAAATCAACTGTCCCGATTATTAGCGCTATAGGGCATGAAACAGATACGACAATTAGTGATTATGTTTCGGATTTACGTGCAGCTACCCCTACAGGTGCTGCAGAGCTTGCAGTACCCTTTTTAATGGAATTACAAGATACTGTCCTACATTTAAAAGCCAGATTATTTAAACTCACTCAACTATCCATTATGCAAAAAACCGAAATATTGCAATCGTTAAGAAAGTCTTACGCTTTTCATTTTCCAAAGCAATTATTGAATGAAAAGGAACAATATATCGACAGACTAAATGAAAAATTACAAACTCAATTTTTTACCATCCTACAAAAAAAGAGAACTAGTTTTGATCATCAGCTTACTCGTCTTTATTCCCAGCATCCAAGTAGGAAAGTAAGTGAAGCTGTTGAGAAAGTAAATAGTTTAAAAAAACAATCAAAAAAATATACAATATCCATATTGAATCAAAAGCAAGAAAAGTTATTACATGTTGTTGATAAATTAACTTTAGTTAATCCATTACACATTATGAAGCGTGGATTTGCTTTACCTTACGATAAAAATGGTAAAATAATTAAGTCAATTACTGAAGTTTCTCTACATGAAGAAATTAAAGTAAAAGTAACGGATGGATCGATTTATTGTAAAGTAAAAGAAGTACGGAGGGCTAGCGATGAAAGATAATGAAAAAGAAAATTTGTCTTTTGAAGAAGCTTTAACGAAACTTGAAGAAATTGTATATAAATTAGAACAAGAAGATGTTCCTCTTGAATCTGCTATTAATTTTTATCAAGAAGGTATGAAATTATCGAATTTATGTGATGATATTTTAAAAAATGCTCAAAAGAAAATGACACAAATTTTAAATGATGAAAAGGAAATAGAACCATTCGAGTTACAGGAGGAATAAACCTAGTGTCGATTAATATTGATCAATATATTGAACAAGAAAAACATTTATTTGAAATGGAATTAAAAAATATTTTACAGGAAAAGAACATTCCTAAATCTTTACTTGCTTCCATGTCCTACTCTCTATTTGCTGGGGGGAAAAGGCTTCGTCCCATTTTGTTATTAGCAAGTTATAGTACGTTTGCATCAAATAATGAGAAAGTATTAAAAACAGCTGCCGCTCTTGAGATGATTCATACATACTCTTTAGTTCATGATGATCTTCCGGCAATGGATGATGATGATTACAGAAGAGGGAAGTTAACAAATCATAAAAAATTTGATGAAGCAACTGCTATACTTGCAGGTGATGCACTACTAACATATGCTTTCGAATTAATTGCTAATGATGATTTGTTAAATGAAAATGAAAAAGTATTCATTATAAGGTCATTAGCTACTGCCAGTGGACCTGAGGGAATGGTAGCAGGGCAGATTTTAGACATGGAAGGGGAAACGAAGTCCTTAACACTTGAAGAGCTAGAAACAATTCATGTACTTAAAACTGGGCGGTTAATTAATTTTGCAATAACCGCAGGCGCATTTTTAGCAAATGCAAGTGATGAGCAGCTCAAGTATTTAGAAGAATTTGCATATTATTTGGGACTAATATTTCAAGTGCAAGATGATATACTAGATGTAATTGGTGATCCCGAAAAAATCGGGAAACCAATTGGCAGTGATGTTTCGAATGATAAAAGTACTTATCCAAATTTATTAGGTCTGGATGGAGCCCAAGTGCAAAAAGAAAAATATGTAGAAAAAGCTGAAAAAGCGCTACAAAAAGCCAATGCTGAAGAATCCTATTTATATTCCTTACTTTGCCATTTTAGTGAAAGAGATCATTGATGGTAAATAGATTTTTTTGTAAAATTATGATATACTAATTATATATAAGGAATGGTGCAGTATCCTAGTCAGTCCTCCTATTCTGAAGGCGGGCCTAAAAATCCGCCAAAGGGCATATCGATGAAGTTCCTTGTGTAGGCTTGAGGCGCCCAGCCTTGGGTCTATGCTGGGAGTTAAGGTTTATGGGCGATCCACAAAGGCATGTGGGCGTTGACCCATTGACCGCGGAGGCCCATCTCTGTAGTCGAAGTCTTTTATGGCTCTAGACTATGGAATGGGGTATGAACCTGTCCACAAAGACCAATGCTTTCGTCTTTCAATAGACAGCGTAGCCTGCCTTGAGTGGTATCCGAGGGGATTAGAGATTATAGAAGAAGATATTAGTTGGCCACTAATGCTTCTTTTCACCTCTATGAAATCGGTATTGCAAAAGAGGCTAGGAATAGGTTAAAGACTGGTGAGGAAATCTCCTAGGCTGTTCAAAATGACATCTAAAAGGGATTATAGTGCGGACTAAGTGGTAATCCAGTCTAACTTTTGGTGACAAAGTTAAAATAGATTTAAAAGGGAACTGCCTAGGTGGCGACACCAGGTATCTATTTGGGAAAACCTACTGGACCTAAGCCGCAGTCTTAACCTTTTAAATGACCATTCCCTCGTACATATCCTAATGATAGGTTAAGGTAGGACTTGTAAATGAACCAAAAAATAAAACGTTCGATAAAATTTAGTTTAACTATAGCCGTTATCACATTTGTGTTAGCGGCTATTTTTTCAAGTCTTTCTTCCTCTTTATTAAACAATGTCTCATGGATAATCGGACTTATTATCGTCCTCTTAATTGTGTTGATTGGAATTATATTCGACATGTTAGGAATAGCTTCAACAGCAGCAAAAGAGGCACCTCTGCACGCAATGGCGGCTGAAAAGGTGACTGGTGCAAAAGAAGCAGTTAATATATATAAGAATGCTGATAAATTTGCAAGCTTTTGTAATGATGTTATAGGTGATATTTCTGGTATTATAAGTGGAAGTGCGCTAACTATTGTAATTTTAGATATTACAAAAATTCTACAAGGTACAACTGATCCTACTCCACAACTTTTTCTATCTGTTTTTTTAACGAGTTTAATTGCAGCCTTAACAGTTGGTGGCAAAGCGCTTGGCAAATATTTTGCAATTCATTCATCAACGGAGATAATATTATTAGCAGGCAAAATAATATTTTTTATACAGGACAAGTTAAAAATAAGAGTGTTACCTAAATCGAATAAAAGATAATGGCTCCTAAAAGCTTTGACTGCGTATATTTTGTTACACAATATCCATAAACTGATGAGCAACTTAAGTCGATAATTTATCGGTCAACCTAGATACTGTACCGTTGATTTACACCTCCAATCAACCATATAGGTAGTAGTAACAAATTGTGCAGAGCTGTTTATTAAACACACCCAGCGAAGGAAATACACGGAGACTCCTACGGGAGGAAAGGCCTAGGTGAGACTACGTAGGAGCGAAGCGACGAGGAGGCTCATCAGCCGCCCGTGGAAAGCGTAGTGTATTTCCGTAGCGGTATTCAGCTTTGTAGCTTTGTTTTCTACGATGGAAATCAACGAAGCTGTTACTAATTTACAAATTTTCACTACTCAACAGTATCCTTCAACTACAACAGATACTAAATAAATTGTTTACAGAAAGAATGAAAATAAGAAAAAAGGATCGTATATAATGGCAAAAGAACGTTTAGATGTATTACTGGTAAAACGAAACTTAATTGATACACGAGAAAAAGCGAAGCGGATGATTATGGCCGGACTTGTGTTTTCGAATAACGAACGTATGGAAAAACCAGGAATGAAAGTAGATGAAGAAATACCACTCGTTGTTAAAGGGACTGTTAAATATGTAAGTCGTGGCGGGTTTAAGCTAGAGAAAGCATTAACTTCTTTTATGATTGATCTTGAAGGAAAAACAATTGTGGACATCGGATCTTCGACAGGCGGTTTTTCAGATTGTGCACTGCAAAATGGAGCAAAATTAATTTATGCGATTGATGTAGGATACAATCAATTGGATTGGAAAATTAGAAGTGATGAGCGTGTTGAAGTACATGAACGGACTAATTTCCGCTATGTGACAACAGATCTTTTTTCAAACGGGCTTCCAAATTTTGCGATGATCGACGTTTCTTTTATTTCATTACAATTAATTTTTCCAGTTTTAAAAGGAATTTTACAAGAAGGCAGCGAAGTTGTTACTTTAATAAAACCTCAATTTGAAGCCGAGAAAGAACAGGTTGGGAAAAAAGGAATCATCCGTGATAAAAACATTCATAAAGAAGTATTAACAAAAATTATTTCGTTTGCCGAAGAGAAAGAGTTTACTTTTTTAAATTTGACGTATTCTCCGATTACCGGCGGGGAAGGAAATATTGAATTTTTAGCACATTTTGGCTGGAAATGTAATAAGAAAATGGTCGAAAATAAGGCAGAATTAATTCTAAGAACAGTCGATGAAGCTCATACCGTTTTAAATAAAGTGTAATATTTTATTCGGAGGTATATAATGAGTAAAATTAAACGACATATAAAAATTAAGGAAATTATTTCAGAAAGTGATATTGAAACACAAGATGAACTCGTTTATCAACTAAAAAAATTAGGATTTAAAGTAACACAAGCTACTGTTTCACGGGATATAAAAGAGCTTCATTTAGTTAAAGTACCATCAGCTACAACGGGTCGATACAAATATAGTACACCTACTGAACAGCGCTTTAACCCACAAGATAAATTAAAACGTTTAATATTGGAAGCCTTTGTAAGTATTGATCATGCATCACATTTTATTGTTTTAAAAACATTACCTGGTAATGCGCATGCACTCGGTGTTATTATTGATGATTTGGATTGGGAAGAAATTATGGGTACAATTTGTGGAGATGATACTTGTTTAATTATTTGCCGTACAGAGGAAATGGCAAAAGAAATAGAACAGCGCTTTCTTAACTTACTGTAATTTCTATTGTATAGATGGGGTGAAATATAGATGCTAGCTGAACTATCTATCCGAAATTTTGCAATAATCGATGATATCTCAATAACATTTCATGATGGGTTAACCGTATTGACTGGGGAAACCGGAGCAGGTAAATCAATTATTATCGATGCGGTACAGTTATTGACCGGCAGTCGAGCTTCTGTTGAATTTGTAAGATATGGAGAAGAGAAAGCCGAAATAACTGGGTTATTTATGCTTAATAAAAATGTAGCACATATTGAAGATGTTTGTGAAAATTATGGCATCGATATCGAAGAAAATATATTAGTCTTAGATCGAACTATAACGAATAAAGGAAAAAGTATATGTAGAGTTAATGGAAAAATAGTAACTCTATCCATTTTAAGAGAAATCGGTCAGTCATTAGTTAATATACACAGTCAACACGATACAATACATTTAATGGACAAATCCATACATATAGAATTGTTGGATTTATATGACGAAGAAAAGGTTCTACCGATTAAAAAAAAATATGATAAGTTATACAAACAATTTATTTTATTGCAAGAACGTCATGATGAATTAAATTCGAATGAACAACAAATGGCTCATCGGTTGGATTTGTTACAATTTCAATTAACCGAGTTAGAGCAGGCGGATTTAAAAGAAAATGAAGACATTGATTTAATGGAAGAACGTATGCAACTGCAGAATTATGAAAAAATATATCGTTCAGTTCATGAAGCTTATCATGCTTTATCTGGGGAACAAAAAGGATTAGAGTGGATTGATATTGCGCAAAATCGACTGCAAGAAGGAAAAGACTTCGATCCACAAATTAAAAAGCAAGCAGAAGATTTAACAAATGCTTTTTATAATTTAGAAGAAATAAATATTTCACTCAGAAATTTTATTGATGATCTACATTTTGATGAAGATAGGTTAAATGAGATTGAAATGCGTTTAAATGAAATAAATCGTTTGAAGAAAAAGTATGGCTCTTCCGTAAAAGAAATGTTGATCTATCAAGAACAAATAAAAAAAGAACTTGATGAGCTTCAAAATAAAGATTCACATCTAGAAAGAATTTCAAACGAATTAAAAGAGTTAAAACAGTCAGCTTTAAAAGAAGCCAATAAACTACATGCTTTACGTAAAAAAATTGCAATTTCTTTAGAAAAAGATATAAAGACCGAATTAAATGATCTTTATTTACAAAACGCAACATTTAAAGTTTTTTTTGATGATGTTAATGAAGAAAACCTAAGTGTTAATGGTATTGATCAATTATCGTTCATGCTTTCCACCAATTTAGGAGAACCATTAAAAGAACTAGAAAAAGTTGCCTCAGGCGGGGAACTATCACGGATTATGCTTGCGCTTAAAAAAATATTTGCTAAGCACGATAATATCGATACCGTAATCTTTGATGAAATAGATACTGGTGTGAGCGGTCGTGTCGCACAAGCTATTGCAGAAAAAATGTATCAAATTTCTGAAACAACACAGGTTTTATGTATTACCCATTTACCTCAAGTTGCAGCAATGTCTGATCATCATATATTAATACAAAAAGAGGAAAAACAAAACAGAACGTCGACACAGATGAAAGAACTAACGGATACAGAAAAAATCCGAGAACTTGGAAGTATGATGACAGGAACACAGCTAACAGAAACAGCAATTGAACATTCTGAAGAGTTACTTGACTTAACAAAAAAATTTAAATTAATGACAAAAAGCTAATGATAATATTGGCTTTTTTTATTTACAGGAAAACCTTTCGTAATTTACATAAATTAATTCTATACAGGTAATGTTACACATCTTTTCTTTTCTTTCTCTCGTTTAAAATGGCTTGATTTAGGTCAAATTAAAGATACGGAGAAAAGGTATGGGACAAAGAAAAGAGGAGAGTGGACGATAGTGACATCCAAGAGTAAGCTAAAGGTATCAATTGGAATTTTACTCCTTTTATTATTTTTATTATTCCCCTTTCTAACCGACATGAAAAATATTATCTCTATTCCCAACGAAATGATCACTTTTCAAAGTGATGAACCAATGTCCATTCCAAACTTAGGAAGCGATTATACAGTCACATCGGATAATAATAATATTGTTGCTGAAGACTCTAAAATTTATCCGAACGAGGTAGGCGAAAGCACTTTAGTTTATAAAAAAGCAAATTTTCCCGTAAAAAAAGTGAATGTCTCCGTCCTAAGTGACAAAAAGGTAATTCCTGGAGGGCAATCTGTAGGAGTGCAATTGCACACTTTAGGAGTTTTAGTCGTAGGTCATCATCTAATTCATAATGAAGGTGATACAATTTCTCCAGGAGAAGAAGCAAATATTCATGTTGGTGATGTAATACTTGAGATGGATGGAAATAAAATAAAACAATTAGAAGATGTTAAACCAATTGTAAAAAAAGCAGGCGAGAACAAAGAAAATATCAGTGTAAAATTAAAACGAGGAAAAGAAATAGTTAATACAAAGCTTGAGCCTACCTTAAATAAAAAAGAAAATAATTATCAGATTGGCTTATATATTAGGGACTCAGCTACTGGAATTGGAACCATTTCATTTTATGATGAGGATTCTGGAAAATATGGAGCTCTAGGACATGTTATTTCTGATTCTGACACGAAAAAACCGTTAGAAATCCATAATGGTAAAATTGTACGCTCAACAGTAACTTCAATTGAAAAAGGGAACCAAGGAATTCCGGGTGAAAAACAAGCGAAATTTTCGATGAAAGATAAACAACTTGGTTCAATAACTAAAAATAGTCCATTTGGGATATTTGGAAAATTAAATCCTGAATTACTGGGAGAAAATCATCAAAAGTCAATGCCAATCGGATTATCGCATGAGGTCGAAAAAGGCCCAGCCCATATATTAACCGTAGTAGAAGGCGAAAAAGTTGAAAAATTCGATGTTGAAATAATAAATTCCATTCCTCAAAAAACACCTGCAACGAAGGGAATGGTAATCAAAATTACAGATGAACGATTATTAGAAAAAACTGGTGGCATAGTCCAAGGAATGAGTGGTAGTCCAATTATACAAAATGATAAGTTGGTTGGTGCTGTTACTCACGTATTTGTCAATGACCCAACTTCCGGTTATGGGGTTCATATTGAATGGATGTTGGATGAAGCAGGAATAAATATTTACAATCAAGAAAAAGAAGCAAGTTAGGCCAAATCAAGCTTTCCGATATTTCGGAAAGCTTATTTTTTTAAAATTATTATCAATAATAAAAAGGACTTTTTTAATTAATGTCGAATACGATAGATAGGACGATAATTGTATGCAAAATAAAGAGGATGGTGTAAAAAATTGGAAAAAATTTCTGTTTGTATAGTAGACGATAATCGTGAGCTTGTACATATTATGGAGGATTATTTGAATGAACAGGAAGATATTGACGTTATAGGTGTAGCTTACGATGGGAGGGAATGTATCAATTTATTAGATGAATTAGACCCCGATATTTTAATTTTAGACATTATTATGCCTCATTTAGATGGTTTGGCAGTATTACAAAAATTACGTGAAAAGGATGGAAAAACGCCTAATATCATTATGTTAACCGCTTTTGGTCAAGAAGAGGTGATGAGAAAAGCGGTTGAATATGGTGCTTCCTATTTTATTTTGAAACCATTTGATTTTAATAATTTGGTCAATAAAATAAGAGAAGTGTATGTTCAAAATAATCATAATAAATCAATGAAAATAAAAGTAGAAAATACGCGACCGGTCAAAAAAGAAAAAGATAATATCGAGACAAATATTACGAATATAATGCATGATATAGGAGTGCCAGCTCATATAAAGGGATATTTGTATTTGAGAGAGGCAATAACAATGGTATATCATGATATAGAATTATTAGGATCCATTACAAAAATTTTATATCCAGACATTGCGAAAAAATACAATACTACCGCTTCCCGGGTAGAAAGAGCAATCCGGCATGCAATCGAGGTTGCTTGGAATCGTGGTAATATTGATTCCATTACTGAACTATTCGGCTATACAATAAATGTTTCAAAAGCGAAGCCGACAAATTCAGAATTCATTGCTATGGTTGCGGATAAATTAAGATTGGAACATAAAGTAGAGTCATTCTAAAAAAAAACCTGTACACAAAGATTTTGCTTGTGTACAGGTTTGACATTTATTCAAAAAAAGCTTCATAAAGAGATTTTGTTGCCCGATGTAAACCATCTGATTTTATTCCAAACATCATTGAAACTTCTGAAGAACCTTGGTTAATCATTTCAATATTTACTTTTGCTTCACCAAGAGCTGTCGTAGCAGTTTGAGCCATTCCAATTGTTTCTTTCATTCCTTCTCCAACTACCATAATGAGAGCCAAATCTCGATGAACCGTAACCGTATCTGGTTGTAATTCATTTTTAAACCGTTCGACAATAATACTTTCTTTATCTTCGGTTAATTGTGATTCTCGAATTATTATTGACATATCGTCAATTCCGGATGGAGCATGTTCAAAAGATACGTTTTCTTCTTCTAAAATTTGGAATAACTTTCTTCCAAATCCAAGTTCTCTATTCATCAAAAATTTACTAATATAAATACTTACAAAACCAGTATCGCTTGCAATTCCAACAACACATTTGTCATTTAATTCTTTATTAGCTACAATCATCGTTCCTTTAGCTGAAGGATTATTTGTATTTTTGATACATACAGGAATTTGTGCGTTAAATGCAGGAATTAAAGCTTCATCATGGAAGACAGAAAACCCAGCATAAGAAAGCTCACGCATTTCTCTATATGTAAGTACTTTAATTTCAACAGGGTCTTTAATTATAGATGGATTTACTGCATATACTGCATTGACATCTGTAAAATTTTCATATAAGTTGGCTTTCACACCAGCGGCGATAATAGATCCAGTAATATCAGATCCACCACGTGAAAAAGTAGCTAATATTCCGTCTTCTGTATATCCAAAAAATCCTGGAATAACTAAAATCCCTTCTTGTTCCCGTAAATTATAGATGGCCTCAAAACTTTCTGGAATTAATTGAGCTCCGTTTTTATCATTTTTAACGATAATACCTGCATCTTTGGGATTTACATATTTTGCATCGAGTCCAAGAGTTTGTAAATAAGCACTTAAAATTTTAGCAGAACTATCTTCTCCAATTGCTTTAAAACAATTCATCATATTGTCATATTCTAAATCACTTTCCATTATCGATTTAATTTGATCTTCAATTTCTTTCGTTAATTGTTCTGGCAATTTTAATTCACTAATGATTTTAGAAAATCGATCTATAATAGTAATATAATATGATTTATACTTTTCTTTATTTATAAATGCATCCCCTAATTGGATCAATAAATCAGTTATTTTAAAATCATGTTCATGCCTTTTACCAGGGGCAGAAACAATGATAAATTTTCGATTTGGATCCTCTTTAATAATAGTTCCTACTTTTTGAAATTGATTAGCATCTGCCAATGAACTACCACCAAACTTTGCAACTTTCATCTGTATAACCCTCCACAATCTACTTCTAATTTTTTATTTATTCTATAGCTAGAATAGTTATGTTTTTTTTGAACGCTTTTTAACTAATTGCTTTTTCTTATCCCGATGATAAATATATCCTCCTATAAAAGCAAGACCACCTATAAACATAATAAGACCGACAAAAAACTGGATCCCTTCATTCACTAAAATAGGATAAACATCTGCAAATAATGCATCCCGCATCAATTTTATCCCAAAAGCGCCAATTACTCCTGGTGTAAATAAAATTATGACTGCTATAAATCGTACCATTTTATTCCCCTTTTTTCTCTATGAATATTAATAGTATAGCAAACGTAGCCATTAATTGAAAAAGGTAAGTAATCTAAAAGAGGATGTTCAAAAAGTCCGGTAAAAAAGACGCTGCGAATTTCGCACGAATGCTTGTTTCTCCGCTACTCATGTATCTCTAAATGCATAGATTCCGCTGCTCAAAACTGCGCCGTCTCCAACTTCTTGGTCCTTTTTATCCTCCTTTTTGAACAAGCGCTAAAAAGAACATATCAATTCTTGCTAATAATTGCAGAATGAAGTAAAATTATATGGAAATAGTGCAAATTATTTCATGGTGGTGAATTAATGAGGCGTATATTAATAATAGGTGCAACAGATATTGCAAATGAATACATAAAAATTATTAAAAACTTTCCTAACATGAAAATTATTGCAATCGTTGATGAGAAAAAAGATCATTCAAATAAACTAGATGTCAATCATTTTTCACATGTCCCCATATCGATGTCTGTTTCAGATTGGATCGATACGGATATTGATTTTGTCCTTGAAACAACAGGGGACCGAAAGTTCATTAAATTGTTTAAGCAAAAAAGAACTAAATTAACAATTATTAGTCAGAATATATTGCAACTCTTACTGCCATTTGTTGCAGAATGGAGTGTACAAATAAACAATTTAGAATTGATATTAAATAATATTCGTGATGGATTAATTGTTGTAAATAACGAAGAGAAAATCCAATTTATCAATGATGCAGCATGTAAAATAATCGGAATTCAGAAAGAAAAATCTCATGAACGAGCAATTAAGGAGATAATAAAGAACTCACGTTTACCAAATGTTCTTCAGAATCAACAAAAAGAATTAAATCAAAAATTAAATTTAACAAATGGAAAACAAATCATTTCTACAAGAGTACCACTCATCAATGATGATAATAGACTTATTGGAGCGTTTGCATTATTTAAAGACAGTAACGAAGTAGTTCGGTTAGCTGAAGAAAATACAGATCTTAAAGAAATTAAAACAATGCTAGAAGCAATCATTCATTCATCAGATGAAGCAATAAGTGTCGTTGATGAAAACGGTAATGGGCTAATAATTAATCCAGCCTATACAAGAATAACTGGTTTAACGGAAAAACAAGTGCTAGGTAAACCAGCTACTGTTGATATATCTGAAGGGGAAAGTATGCATTTAAAAGTTCTTAGAACAAGAAGACCTGTTCGAGGAGCAAAAATGAAAGTAGGACCTTCCAAAAAAGAAGTGATTGTTAACGTTGCCCCGATTATCGTAGCGGGAAAACTTAAAGGAAGTGTCGCAGTCATTCATGATATTTCCGAAATTCAAGAACTGACAACGGAATTAAAAAAGGCAAAGCAAATTATTAGAAATTTGGAGGCTTCGTACACATTCGCTGATATTATCGGCGAATCACCTGAAATGATGATTGCGATTGAACAAGCTAAAATAGGGGCGAAAACACCTGCAACAGTTTTGTTAAGAGGAGATTCTGGAACTGGAAAAGAATTATTTGCTCATGCAATCCACAATGAAAGTGACCGAAAGTTTAATAAATTTATTCGGGTTAATTGTGCAGCAATTGCTGAGTCTGTATTAGAGAGTGAATTATTCGGTTATGAAGAAGGCGCTTTTACAGGTGCAAAATCCGGTGGTAAAAAAGGATTATTTGAAGAAGCTAATAATGGTAGTATTTTTTTAGATGAAATTGGCGAATTATCTTTATCCATGCAGGCAAAATTATTACGTGTTTTACAAGAAAAGGAAGTAGTTCGCGTTGGAGGGACTACAACAATTCCATTAAATATAAGAATAATTACGGCAACCAATGTAAATTTAGAAAAAGCGATAACAAACAAAACATTTCGTGAAGATTTATATTATCGATTAAATCGATTACCAATATATATTCCATCCTTGAAGGAAAGGCTTGATGATTTGCCGAGTTTGGTTCAACATATGATTTTAAAAGTAAATCAACTCTATGGAAGAAACGTACAGACAATCACAGATACAGCTATGGAAAAATTACGATCATACCATTGGCCAGGAAACATTCGTGAATTGGAGAATGTCATTAGTAGAGCGGTTATTTTTATGGATGTAACAGAAGAAGTAATTAATTATCATCATTTACCTAATTTGCAAACGGAAAATAAAGTAGAGAAGGAATCAAGTTTGCATATCGCTGGAGAACAAACTTTACAAGAGGCAATGGAGCAATATGAGAAAGAATATATTTACTACGTATATAAAGAAAGTAATTTTAATAAAACAAAGACTGCAAAAAAATTAAATATTTCTGTTCGAAATTTGTACTATAAAATTGAAAAATATGAATTAGAATAAGTATGAGGAAGTTATTCGCCAATAACATCATGCAAAAACATGCAAACTTGCAAAAAAGTGCAGGGTGATCTGTTTAAACACTTGATATAATCAATTTAACATATTGGCACAAATGTTGCATTATAATTAATTAAGCATTGTAGAGGAGTGGTTTTAGTGAAAATCTTTGAGTCACTAAGAGAACATGATTATGAACAAGTAATTTACTGCTATGATAAAGCCTCTGGGTTAAAAGCAATTATTGCTATCCATGATACTACGCTTGGCCCAGCACTTGGTGGTACAAGAATGTGGAAATATAAAAATGAAGAAGAAGCATTAGAAGATGTACTAAGACTAGCAAGAGGTATGACTTATAAAAATGCAGCGGCTGGTCTCAATATAGGTGGTGGAAAAGCCGTCATAATTGGTGATCCTCAAAAAGATAAAAGTGAATCACTATTTCGAGCATTTGGACGATATGTTGAAAGTTTACATGGTCGATATATTACAGCTGAAGATGTAGGGACAACAGAAGAAGATATGAATTATATCCATATGGAAACAGATTTTGTTACAGGTACTTCGAGCGGAGGTGTCGGCGACCCTTCTCCAGTTACTGCGCTAGGAATTTATCATGGAATGAAAGCAGCAGCTAAAGAAGCGTTCGGAACAGACAATTTACAAGGGAAAACAATAGCTGTTCAAGGTGTTGGACAGGTTGCATACCATCTATGTAGTTATTTGTATAAAGAAGAAGCCGATTTAATCGTTACAGATATTAACGAAGCGGCTGTAAATCGTGCAGTAAAAGATTTTAATGCTCAAGCGGTAGCTCCAGATGAAATTTATGATGTTGAATGTGATATTTATTCACCTTGTGCTCTCGGCGGAACACTAAATGATGAAACAATTGAAAAATTAAAAGCAAAAGTAGTTGCGGGAAGTGCAAATAATCAGCTACGTGAAAGTAGACATGGGAATTATTTATTTGAAAAAGGAATTGTCTACGCTCCAGATTATGTCATCAATTCAGGAGGAGTCATCAATGTCGCTGATGAATTGCAAGGTTATGACAGAGATCGTGTGATGAAGAAAGTGGAATCGATTTATTCTATTTTAGAAAATGTATTCGAAATATCTAGAAAGAAAAATATTCCCACTTCTGTCGCTGCCGATCATTTAGCGGAACAAAGAATACATGCACTTCGCTCATCAAGTAAACAATTTTTACCAAATAATAAACATATTTTACGATAAATAGTCGATAAGCGGGGAAGTATATATGCAAAAACGGTATCGCACTTTGGTCATTAACCCTAAAACAACTAAAACGATTATTAGTGTTTTTCATAATGAAAAATGCATCTATAAACAGACACTTAACCATCAAACTATTTTTAAAAATGATTTAACTGAAATTGATAATGAAGTTACCATTCGGAAAACGCAAATCCTACGAGTTTTAAATGAAGCAGGAATTAATATGTCCAAATTAGATGCTGTTGCCGCAAATGGTGGGTTGTTAAGAGCAGTAGAAGGTGGTACTTACTCTGTTACAGCCGATGTGCTGAAAGATTTAAGAAGTAGTTATAACGGTAAGCATGCCTCTAATTTAGGTGGCATACTTGCCTCTGAAATTGCGAAAGGGCTAAATATTCCTGCATATATTGTCGACCCACCTGTGGTCGATGAGTTAAGTGACTTGGCAAAATTTTCTGGCTTACCAGGTATTGAACGAAAAAGTATTTTTCATGCATTAAACCAAAAAGCGGTTGCCCGTCAAGCTGCTCGTGAACTTAGAATAACGTATAACCAAGCAAATCTAATTGTGGCTCATATTGGAAATGGAATTACTATCGGAGCACATCGGTGCGGAAAAGTAATCGATGTAAATAACGGATTACATGGGGATGGACCATTTTCGTTGGAACGGGCAGGAACGATTCCGTCAGAAGCCTTAATTTCTTTATGTTTTTCTGGCGAGTACACAGAAGAAGACATCATTAATAAAATCACCTATAAAGGTGGACTAAAGGCTTATTTACATACTGATAATATTACAGAAGTAGAAAAAAGAATCAGAAATAATGATAAATATGCGAAAAAAGTATTTGAAGCGATGGCCTACCAAATTTCTAAAGAAATAGGTGCGATGGCAGTCGTTTTATCTGGTAAAGTTCACGGTATAGTTTTAACAGGCGAAATTGCTAGAAGTGAAATACTGACAGAGTTCATAACAGAGAAAATAAACTGGATAGCAGATGCTTTTATATATCCTGGTGAATATGATATACAAGCACTAAATGCTGGTACATTGAGAGTGTTAAGACAAGAGGAAAGACCAAAAATATATAATGAATATTAATCTAGTTAAGGGAGAAGGGTCTTCATGACAAAAGAATATGACCTTGTCATATTAGGAGGAGGAACGGGCGGTTATGTTGCGGCTATTCGTGCTCAGCAGCTTGGAATGAATGTAGCTGTTGTTGAAAAAGAGAAACTAGGTGGTACTTGTTTGCATAATGGCTGCATTCCGTCTAAAGCATTGCTTAGAACTGCTCAATTGTATAGAGAGATGAAACAATCGAGTATGTTTGGCATTCAAACAGATAAATTAGTTCTAGATTTTTCAGAAGCACAAAATAGAAAAAATAAAGTTATTGATACATTACATCAAGGAGTCCAATCTTTACTAAAAAAAGCAAAAATAGATGTGTATCATGGGTTTGGAAGAATACTCGGGTCAAGTATTTTTTCGCCGATCCCTGGAACGATTTCTATCGAGTATGAAAATGGCACTGAAAATACAATGCTCGTTCCGAAAAATATTCTTATAGCAACAGGCTCAAAACCGCGTTTAATCCCAGAACTACCGATCGATGGGGATAAAATACTTCATTCTGACCAAGCATTGCAATTAGATCAATTACCTACTTCAATGGCGATTATCGGTGGGGGTGTCATCGGGATTGAATGGGCTTCTTTATTACAAGATTTAGGGGTTCAGGTTACTGTAATCGAGAGCAATGAAACTATTTTAGCAACGGAGGACGTTGATATACGAAAAGAGCTTCAGTCATCTTTAGAAAAAAGAGGGGTAACTTTTATTACAAATGCACAAATTGATGCCAAAAAGCTAGCTATAAATGACTCTAATGTATCGATATCTGTTAAGCAAGCAGAAGAAGAAAGTATACTTGTTGAAGCGGAAAAAATACTCATTTCAGTTGGAAGAGATGCGAATATAAATGAAATTGGTTTGAACAATACAAGTATTCAAATGCGAAATGGATTTATTGAAACAAATAAAGTATACCAAACAAAAGAAACACATATATATGCAATTGGTGATTGTATAGGTGGAATGCAACTTGCCCACGTTGCTTCCGAGGAAGGGATTATCGCAGTGGAACACATGGCTGAGAAAAATCCTGCTCCATTAAACCCGCTTCACATTCCAGCTTGTATTTATTCATATCCTGAAGTTGCAAAAGTTGGTCTTACAGAACAAAGTGCAATTGACCAAGGATTTTCTCTAAAAGTTGGTAAGTTTCCTTTTCAGGGAATTGGTAAAGCTCATGTAAATGGAGATACAACCGGTTTTGTAAAAATAATTGTTGATGAACAAACGGATGATGTTTTAGGAGTGCATATGGTTGGTGCTCATGTAACAGATATGATATCAGAAGCAGCACTTGCAAAAATATTAGATGCAACAGCTTGGGAAATATCCAAAACAGTTCATCCTCACCCATCTTTATCAGAAAGTATCTTAGAAGCATCGTTAGCAGTAGATCAGTTACAAATTCATGGATAGGAGGAGAGTTAAGTGACAGAAAATCGACACTCTTCTTTAGGTTTATCAAATGATGATGTTATCAATATGTATAAAAAAATGAAGTTAGCTAGAAAAATAGATGAACGAATGTGGTTATTAAATCGGGCAGGTAAAATCCCGTTTGTTATTTCATGTCAGGGGCAAGAGGCTGCACAAGTTGGTGCAAGTTTTGCGCTCGATAAGAATAAAGATTATGTAGCCCCTTATTATCGGGATATGGGTATTGTTTTAAGTTTTGGCATGACAACAAGGGATTTAATGTTATCGGGATTTGCAAAAGCAGAAGATCCTAGTTCGGGTGGTAGACAAATGCCAGGACATTTTGGCCAAAAAAAGAACAGAATAATAACCGGTTCCTCACCTGTAACGACCCAAATACCACACGCAGTAGGTTTTGCACTAGCCGCAAAATTAAAAGAAAAAGATTTTGTAACACTTACAACGCTTGGGGATGGATCTACAAATCAAGGTGATTTTCATGAAGGATTGAATTTTGCCGGTGTACATAAATTGCCGGTAATTACTCTTGTACAAAACAATAAGCTAGCCATCTCTGTGCCATTTGAAAAACAGATTGCAAGTGAAAATATTGCTGTTCGTGCAAAATCTTATGGGATGCCAGGTGTAATAGTAAATGGTAATGATCCTTTAGAGGTGTATGACGCTGTTAAAAAAGCAAGAGAGCGTGCGGTAAGTGGGGACGGTCCAACACTCATCGAAGCACTTACTGTAAGACTCACTGCTCATTCTAGTGATGACAATGACCGAACCTACCGTACGAAGGAAGAATTAGAGGAAGCAAAGAAAAATGACTGTATCAAACTATTTTCAACATATTTGAGAGAAACTGGAATCGTAACTGAAAAAATAGAAGAAAAGCTCGAAGAAGAAATTATGAATGAAGTAAATGAAGCAACAGATTACGCAGAACAAGCTAAATTTGCTAGTCCTGATACATTGCTTGATCATGTGTATGAGAAGTAAAGGGGGGATAAGAATGGCTGAAATTTCATATATACAAGCGATAAATGCCGCGATGAAAGAAGAAATGGAACGAGATGAAAATGTATTTATTGTCGGTGAAGATGTTGGGAGTAAAGGTGGGGTCTTTCGAGCAACTGATGGGTTATATCAAACGTTTGGCGAGGACCGAGTAATCGATGCACCTCTTGCTGAGTCTGCAATTGTTGGAGTAAGTATTGGATCAGCAATGTATGGAATGAGACCTATTGCAGAGATTCAATTTGCAGATTTTATTATGCCCGCAATAAACCAGATTGTTTCTGAGGCTGCTAAAATAAGGTATCGTTCCAATAATGATTGGAATTGTCCGATTACCATTCGCGCTCCTTATGGTGGTGGAATAAGCGGAGCCTTATACCATTCTCAGTCAGTAGAAGCAATGTTTAATAGTCATCCTGGCTTAAAAATTGTCATGCCATCTACGCCATATGATGCCAAAGGATTATTAAAAGCTGCGATACGAGATAACGATCCTGTTTTGTTTTTTGAACATAAGCGAGCATATCGTTTATTAAAAGAACAAGTGCCTGAGGACGATAATGTCATACCAATAGGTAAAGCAGATGTCAAACGAGAAGGAACGGATGTAACCGTCATTACTTATGGACTTTGTGTACACTTTGCAAAACAGGCAGCAAATAGATTAGAAAAAGAAGGTATCGATGTTCATATACTAGATTTAAGAACGGTTTATCCACTCGATCAAGCGTCAATCATTGAAGCAGCAGGTAAAACAGGTAAAGTGCTGCTAATTACAGAAGATAATAAAGAGGGAAGTATTATTGGGGAAGTCGCAGCAATAATTGCAGAACATTGTTTGTTTGAATTAGATGCACCTATTAGGAGACTTGCTGCGCCCGATGTACCAGCAATGCCATTTGCACAACCTTTAGAAAATGCATTTATGGTTAACGAAGAACAAATTGAACAAGCAATTCGAGAACTGGCTATATTTTAATTATTAATCGTTTACGTAAAGGAGGGTAATAATGGCTGTTAAAGAAATAACGATGCCTAAGCTTGGAGAGAGTGTTACAGAAGGTACCATAAATAGCTGGCTAGTAAATGTAGGAGATACAGTAAAAAAATATGACCCAATAGCGGAAATAATGACAGATAAAGTAAATGCAGAAGTCCCATCTTCCTATTCTGGGGTTATAAAAGAGATTGTACGAGATGAGGGAGATACTGTTCTTGTTGGGGAGTTAATCTGTTATATAGAAACTGAAAGTGAACAAGAACAAAGAGAACCCTCCGAAGCTGTTGTTGAACAAGCGAATGTGGCGACAGATGATGACAGTAAAAATATGCGAGCTAGATATTCACCAGCAGTCGTTAAACTAGCTTCTGAACATAATATCAATTTAAATAATGTAGAAGGTACTGGTCTTGGTGGAAGAATAACTAGAAAAGATATTAAGCAGTATATTCAGTCCTTACAGACAAAAGATAACGGAAAAACATCTGTAACAACATCTGTCAAGCCTGAACAGACAGGAAGTGGTCAAGACAAAGAAATTGCTGTAACAGGTGTTCGGAAAGTTATCGCGGAAAATATGGTGAAGTCAAAAAGAGAAATACCACATGCATGGATGGCTGTTGAAGTTGATGTTACAAACATGGTGTCATATCGCAATAAAATAAAAGATGATTTTAAACAACGAGAAGGGTATTCCCTTACGTATTTTGCATTTTTTGTGCATGCAGTAGCAAGAGCATTAAAAGAGTTTCCTGAAGTAAATAGTATGTGGGCAGATGATAAAATTATCCAACGACATGAAGTTAATATTTCAATTGCAGTAGCCAAAGAAAATGAATTGTTTGTACCGGTTATAAAACACGCGAACGAAAAAAGTGTAACCGGGATTGCAAAAGAGATCTATCAATTAGCACATAAAGCAAGAAATAATCAGTTACAAGCAGAAGACATGGAAAATGGTACATTTACGGTAAATAATACTGGAACATTTGGATCTGTCTCTTCCATGGGGATTATTAATCATCCACAAGCTGCAATTCTACAAGTAGAATCGATTGTTAAAAGACCAGTTATTATTAATGACATGTTTGCAGCTAGAGATATCGTTAGTTTATCATTATCTCTTGATCATCGAATTTTGGATGGATTAATTTGTGGTAGATTTTTAGCGAGGATAAAGGAAATACTTGAAAATATTAATGAGGAAACGACAACCATTTAATTTATTTTAAAATGGAAAATCTGTATAATTGATATTCCAAAATAAAGTTGATAAACTTAGATCAGATAACGTTTTGTTATACTAAAGGAGATGAACCAATTTGAGTTTTAATGATTTCATGGTTGACGTAGTCAATGTTGCAAGAGAAGATATGCGTGAAGCGGGCTATGAAGAAATAACTGAGGCGGATCAGGTTGATGATGCGCTTTCTCGTAAAGGAACGACCCTTGTTATGATAAATTCTGTTTGTGGATGTGCAGGTGGTGTTGCTAGACCGGCAGCAGCAAATGCAATTCATTATGATAAACGACCTGACCATTTGGTTACAGTATTTGCGGGGCAAGACCGTGAAGCTACTGAAAAAGCACGCACGTACTTTGAAGGTTATCCACCTTCATCACCATCGTTTGCATTTTTAAAAGATGGTAAAATAGTTACAATGTTAGAGCGTCATGATATCGAAGGTTCAAGTCCAATGGAAGTAATCAACCGTTTACAAAATATTTTTGACGAACACTGCGAAGAAATATAATAAGCTTTTTCTAATAAGACTGCCTCATTCCTGAAGCAGTCTTATTTTTAGCAAATGAAAATTATGGTTTAAGAATTCAAAAAATGCACCTACGCTTAACTAGACAAAAACTAGCAATTACTTGTAAGTTAAAAGGTAATAACTAAAACACTCCACACAAAGGGAAGAATAATTTTAGAAATATATTTTGATGATTTGAATCCTAGTGCATAGCTGAAGGATACTGTACAGTAGTGAAAATTTGTAAATTAGTAACAGCTTCGTTGATTTCCGCCTCCGGGCAGTTCGCGCATCCTTAGGCACGGCTTCAGCCCTCCTCGGAAGAAAACCGCTTCCTGCGGGGTCTTTAGACACGTGCTTTTCCCGCAGGAGTCGACTGCCCTCCGGCTCCAATCAACCATTATAATAGTAGTATCAAACGGAGCAGAGTTGTTACTATGCACATCACAGCGAAGGAAATACACGGAGACTCCTACGGGAGGAAAGGCCTCGGTGAGACTACGCAGGAGCTAAGCGACGAGGAGGCTCATCAGCCGCCCGTGGAAAGCGGAGTGTATTTCCGTAGCGGTATTTACATCGCAACTTTGTTTGATATTTACAAAGAAAATTACTCAGTTACTGCACAGTTTATGGATTATGGGGATAAAGAACATTAATCCCTGATTATTAGTTTTTTAAAATAGAAAAAGAAGAATTTACTTGAGGGAGATCGAAAGGTGAAAATCGGTTATCGTACGATCAAAACAGCAATTGCTACACCAATTGCAATTACTATAGCACAACTATTTAATGTAACTAATATTGCCTCAGCAGGAATATTAACGATTTTGTGTATTCAACCTTCTAGAAAAAAATCTGTTGAAAGTGCTTGGCACCGTTTTATAGCATGTATTTTAGCAATCATATTTTCTGTTGTTTTTTTTGAATTATTTAGTTACTCACCGATTGTACTTGGTGTGTTGCTTGCAGTTTTTATCCCTACAACCGTTTTACTCAAAATAGAAAAAGGAATAATGACAAGTACGGTTATAACTCTTAATTTGTATGCTTTCGGAACGATTAAAGTCGATTTTCTAATCGATCAATTTTTATTAATTATTATCGGTATTGGTACTGGACTGCTTGTTAATTTATATATGCCTAGCTTAGATAAGCAGTTAAAGGCAAAACAAAAAGAGTTAGAAAACAATTTTAAAATAATCTTACTTGAAATCGCCCTTTATATCCGGGAAAAAAATATGGATTGGGACGGAAAAGAAATAACTAAAGTAGAAGAAATTTTAATTGAAGCAGAGGAATTAGTGGAGCGGGACAGAGAAAATCATTTATTGCGTGACGATCATTCTTTTGAAAGTTATTTTTTGATGAGAAAAAAACAATTTGATTTACTACAACAGATGCTACCGCTTGTTACACGACTACCAAAAAGAGATGACATATCGGAACGTATTGCGGACTTTTTTGAAAAATTAAGTGAAGCAGTACATCCGGGTAATACGGCTGTTTTATTTTTGGATGAATTAAAGGATATTAAAAGTGAATTTAAAAAAGAGGAGTTGCCAACAACACAAGATGAATTTGAAACGAGAGCGAGCCTTTTTCAGCTGCTTTATAATATTGAAGAATATTTGACTTTAAAAAGTAAATTTAAAAACCTGAAGAAGTAAAACTAAAAAATGAAAAGAAGACAGGAAATCAATAAACATCCGGTCTTCTAAAAAATGTATTTATAAAAGTGCTAAACTACTTAAACCAGCTGTAATTAGAGATAAAAGCATGGCAAGAACCATTAAATAGATGAAAAATTTCATTCTTCGCTCACGTTTCGATTTTCTTCTAGGTGCCTGATTTTGTTTTTTCGCCACCGTTAAACCCCCTTTAGAGCAATTTCTATTATATAGTTTATCGTTAAATGTTAAAATGAACAAGTATATAATAATTTTGCATACCAATAGAAGGGGGAAAAAAATTGGAACTGAAAAATGGTACTTTTGAGGCTCCAGAAAAAATAGCTCATATTGGAATTGCTGTACATAATATAGAGAATTCACTAGCGTTTTATAATGATTTATTAGGTTTAACGTTAGAAAATGTTGAAGAGGTTGAATCAGAACAAGTTAAAGTAGCGTTCTTAAAAATTGGAGAATCAAGAATTGAATTACTTGAACCGATCAGTAAAGAATCACCAATTGCTAAATTTTTAGAAAGAAAAGGAGAAGGTATTCATCATATCGCCCTCGAAGTTAATGATATTGAAAAGCGGTTACTTCAATTGAAGACAGAAGGTATCCGTTTAATAAATGAACAACCGAAAGAAGGTTCAAATAATTCACAGATAGCATTTTTACATCCAAAATCAACTAATGGTGTTTTAGTCGAACTATGCCAACATTATTGAAGGAGTGAACAAAATGGATATTTATAGTAAAATTAATGAACTTTATGATAAGAGGCGTGAAGTGGAACTAGGCGGCGGACACGAACGAATTGAAAAACAGTACGAGCGTGGAAAACAAACCGCAAGAGATAGAATAAATTATCTTCTCGATGAGGGTACTTTTGTCGAACTAAATCCATTTATGGAACACCGTACAACAGACTTTGGGATGAATAAGGTTGAAGCACATGGAGAAGGTGTCGTAACTGGATATGGGAAAATCAACGGACGCCCGATATATTTATTTGCACAAGACTTCACTGTTTTTGGTGGAGCGCTTGGTGAAATGCATGCAAAAAAAATTGCGAATGTAATGGATTTGGCTGCTAAAAGTGGGGTACCGTTTATTGGGCTCAATGATTCAGGTGGAGCCAGAATACAGGAAGGTGTTTCATCTTTAGATGGTTACGGTCAAATATTTTATCGAAATTCGATATACTCAGGTGTCATTCCTCAAATATCCGTAATTATGGGACCGAGTGCCGGTGGTGCTGTATATTCACCAGCAATAACTGATGTTATTATTATGGTAGAAAAAACATCTAAAATGTTTATAACTGGGCCGAAAGTTATTGAAACAGTAACTGGGGAAAAGATTTCTGCTGAAGATTTAGGTGGAGCACATGTACATAATACGAAAAGTGGAAACGCTCACTTAAGTGCCAAAACAGAAGATGAAGCACTTGATATGGTTAAATTAATTTTATCTTACTTACCGGACAATAATGAAAATAAACCACCCTTAGCTGAATATGATTCTAATGATGATCATTATCGCGGTGATTTAACTGAAATCGTACCTTATGACACAACTAGACCTTATGATATAAAAAAAGTAATAAATAAAATAGTCGACCCAGATAGTTTCTTTGAATTACATAAAGATTTTGCTAAAAACATTGTTGTAGGCTTTGCTAGACTAAAAGGGCAATCAATAGGCTTAGTTTGTAACCAACCACGTTATATGGCAGGTGGAATTGATATTGATTCCAGTGACAAAGCAGCCCGCTTTATTCGCTTCTGCGATTCATTTAATGTTCCAATTATCACATTTGAAGACGTTACAGGCTTTTTCCCAGGTATTAAACAGGAGCACGGTGGAATTATTCGTCATGGAGCGAAAATCTTGTATGCATATTCAGAAGCAACCGTTCCCAAAATAACGGTAATCGTTCGAAAGGCTTTTGGAGGAGCTTATGTTGCATTAAACAGTAAATCAATTGGTGCAGATCTAGTATTTGCTTGGCCGAATGCGGAGATTGCTGTGATGGGGCCTGAGGGTGCTGCAAACATTATATTTGCTAGAGAAATTGCGGAAAGTGACCATCCAGAACAGACTAGACAAGAAAAAATAGATGAGTATAAAGAAAAGTTTGCAAATCCATATATTGCTGCCGGACTTGGAATGGTTGATGATGTTATTGATCCGCGGGATACGCGATTAAAATTAATACAATCTTTAGATATGCTGTATGATAAGAAAGAAGCAAGACCGAAGAAGAAACATGGAAATATTCCGTTATAATTGATAGGAGGAATTCGTTACTCGTGATCAAAGTCAATAAAGAACGGTTAATTAATGAATTTATGAATTTAGTTCAAGTTGATTCTGAAACCAAATTTGAAGCAGAAATAGCAAGTGTTTTAAAACAAAAGTTTAAGACTTTAGGTGTAGAAGTGATAGAAGATGATGCTAAGAATAAAACAGATCATCAAGCAAATAATTTAATCTGTAATTTAAGAGGTAATATGGATAAAATTGATCCAATATTTTTTACTGCTCATATGGATACTGTAACACCTGGAAAAAATATAAAGCCTTCCATTGAAAACGATTATATCGTATCAGATGGAACGACAATTTTAGGAGCAGATGATAAAGCAGGAATAGCCGTTTTATTAGAGACAATTCGTCTTTTAAAAGAAAATAATTTAAAGCATGGTGATATTCAGTTTGTCATTACAGTTGGTGAAGAATCCGGACTTGCTGGGGCAAAAGCATTAGATACATCACTATTAAAAGCAAAATTCGGATATGCTTTGGATAGCAATGGATCAGTTGGTAATATTGTTGTTGAGGCACCTTACCAATCAAAAATAAGCACTAAAGTTTACGGGAAATCAGCTCATGCAGGTGTTGCACCCGAAAAAGGCGTATCTGCTATAACTGTTGCAGCTAAAGCAATTTCTAAAATGAAGTTAGGAAGAATAGATGATGAAACGACTGCTAACATTGGTTATTTTCAAGGTGGGAAAGGAACCCAAACAAATGTTGTTTGTGACTATGTAGAAATCGTTTCCGAGGCTCGTTCTTTAAAAAAGGACAAATTATTAAAAACAGTTAATGAAATTCAGACAACTTATGAACGTACTGCTGAAAAATTTGGAGGTAGCACGGAAGTTGTTGTTGAAGAAATGTATCCAGGATTTCAGTATAATAAAGAGGATGATGTTGTTAGAGTCGCTCAAAATGCAGCCAAAAAACTAGGTTTACCAGCAGATAGTTTAAAAAGTGGCGGTGGAAGTGATGCCAATATTTTTAATGGATATGGCATCCCGACTGCAAATCTGTCTGTCGGATATGAACATATCCATACAACAAAAGAGCGTATCCATGTCAGCAATTTAATAAATTTAACGAAATTAGTAATTCAAATTATCAATGATACAGCTACTTCAAAGGAATCGTGAGCGTTTAAAGCGTCCAATTTATTTAAAAGCGAATAAAAGTGGACGCTTTTTCCAATCTTTTATAGGTTTAAAGGATGAATGAACATGGTAAAAAAAGCAAAAGTAATTTTTCACGTTGATATGAATAGCTTTTATGCTTCAGTAGAAATGGCTTACAATCCGAAACTAAAAGGAAAACCAATAGCGATTGCGGGTAATCCCGAAGAAAGAAAGGGGATTATTGTAACGAGTAGTTATGAAGCAAGAGCAAAAGGTATTAAAACAACAATGCCACTCTGGGAAGCGAAAAAATTATGCCCTGAGCTAATTGTCATACGTCCAAATTTTCCTAGATACAGAGAGACTTCTACAAAAATTTTTAGGATGTTAGCAAATTTTACCCCTTTAATTGAACCGGTATCTATAGATGAAGGATATATGGATGTGACTGACCATCCAACTCATCCAATTAAGCTTGCAAAATCAATACAAAACGAATTACTGTCTGTTTTAGATATTCCATGCAGCATTGGCATTGGTCCAAATAAATTTCTAGCAAAAACCGCTTCAGATATGAAAAAACCGTTAGGGATTACGATCTTAAGAATTCGAGATTTACCAGAAAAACTCTGGCCTTTAAAAGTTGATGATATGTATGGTGTTGGTAAAAAGACAGCTGAAAAACTACATAAAATAAACATACAAACTATTGGAGATCTAGCAAAAGCAGATGAATACACATTATCACATTTGCTAGGTATTAATGGGGAAAGATTAATAAAACGTGCAAATGGTATTGATTCAAGAAAAGTAGATCCAGATGCAGTGAATGAGTTTAAAAGTATTGGAAATTCACAGACGTTACCAAAAGATACAACAGATGATATAGAAATTGAAAAACTGTTAATCCAATTGGCCACAAGAGTAGAGGAACGGTTACAACGAAGAGAAATGAAGGGACAAACCGTGCAACTAATGATTCGATATAACGATCGTAAAACTGTGACAAGAAGTAGAAAACTTACACAATACATTGATGATATGGAAACAATTGCTTCTACTGTTATCGATTTATTAAAAGAACATTGGACGAAGGAGCCAGTACGATTGTTAGGAGTGACGGTTCAAGATTTACTAGAAAACCAATATGTTGTTCAACAATTGGATTTGTTTACCTACGAGGATGAAGTAAAAAAACACCATATGAATAAAACAATCGAAAGTCTAAAAGAAAAATTCGGTGAGAATACGTTTAAAAAATTGAAGAGTGATAAGGGAGAGAACAATAAATTGCTACGAACAAGTTTCCAGAAGGACTTTCTTGATGATTATCGAAAATAGTAGCTTGCTCATATCGTTTTTATATCCATTCTCTGCTTTTTTCCCGATAACCATAAAAGACAAGGAAAAGACCGCAACAGACATTTAAAATGTTACTATGATAACACCTAATACGTAGTTGAAGTATACTGTGACGTAACGATTTATCACCGTTGGGGGAAAAGTGACTCTACCTCCGCTCCGGAATGTGAGTCGATTAACAACATGTAGAGTCCAGATCTAAGAGGTCGAATCGAACTACTAGACGGGCATGTTTCGATGTTAATCGTGCCGGTTTTGGGTGAGAGTCGTGTAAAACGGGCATGTTTCGTTATTAATCGTGCCCGTTTTGGGTGAGAGTTATAAAAAACGGGCATGTTTTGATATTAATCGTGCCCGTTTTAGGTGAGAGTCATGGAAAACGGGCATGTTTCGATGTTAATCGTGCCCGTTTTGGGTGAGAGTCATGGAAAACGGCAAGTCTTTTTCCAACATGTCGAGTCGATCCGTATCAATTTATTAATAAGCAGAGCCTTACGTCGCAGTTTATGGAAAATAAGCAACAAAGTTTATAGACAAGAACACAAAAAATTCCGAACTATTTCAAGTTACAATTGAATAGATATAGTTCGGATTGGCTATATAACTAAACCGTTCCTTTGCTAACTTCTTGCTTCTTAACGAAAATTTAATCTTTAAAAATTTTTTTAACTTTTGGATCATCTCATCACTTTACTTCATACGTAAAAAAGTCATATGCTAACATTGTATCTGGAAAAATACATTTTGCTTCTTGCAATAACTGATCTTTGTCTTCTTGTTGATATCTAGAAGAAATATGAGTCAATATTAGTGTCTGTACATTTCCTTTTTTTGCAAACTCAGCTGTTTGTTCCGTCGTACAATGAAAATAACTATTAGCTAAATCTAGTTTGGAAGCATCAAATGTAGCTTCATGGATTAACACATTCGATCCATTTATAAACGAAGCATGTTTCGGAATATATCTTGTGTCGCCAAATATAGAGATAACTCTACCTTTTTTAGGCTCTCCTACAACATCGTTTCTATCGATTACTCGTCCATCTTCCAAAACTGTTTGCTTTTGTTGCTTAATTTTGCTGTAAATAGGTCCAGGAGGAATACCTAGTTCTTGTAATTTTCGTACATTCAGTTCACCAAGTTTGTCTTTTTCCTTAATACGGAATCCTAAGCTCTTAATATTATGATCCAGCAGAACGCAATCCACAATGAAATCATTTTCTTCAAAGACATTCCCGCAAGTTTCCAATTCTACAAAATGGATTGGATAAGATAGATGGGATTGACTAATTTCCAAAGAGGTTTCAATATATTGTTTTATTCCTTTTGGACCATAAACAGTCAACGGTTCGGTTCCACCTAAAAATGATCGGCTACTTAACATACCTGGAAGGCCAAAGATATGATCCCCGTGTAAATGAGTAATAAAAATTTTATTTATTTTTCTCGGTTTAATAGAAGTATGTAATATTTGATGTTGTGTCGCCTCACCACAATCAAATAACCACAGTTTATTTTTTTCTTGTGTAAGATCAAGCAAAATAGAGGTTACATTTCTTTCTTTAGATGGAATGCCAGCCCCTGTACCTAAAAATGTAATTTTCATCTGAATAGCTCCTTGATTTAAACTCCTGACACTGCACTGCTTAAAGTATTACTATTTTAACACAAGATGAATGATAGGGAAAACAATGTAGAGATATGACTAGCTTTTTATCTGTTCTGTTTTGTATGGTATAATAGATTGATAGTATGAACCATTTTTGGAGGATTTATTTATGTCAAATCAGACACCAATGATGCAACAATATTTACGAATAAAAGCCGAACACCAAGATGCATTTCTTTTTTTTCGTCTCGGTGATTTTTATGAAATGTTTTATGAAGATGCGATTAAGGCGGCGCAAGAACTTGAAATTACTTTAACGAAAAGAGATTCCGGTCAAAAAGAGCCTATACCAATGTGTGGCGTGCCTTATCATTCAGCAGAAGGATATATAAAAACCCTTGTAGAGAAAGGATATAAAGTTGCTATATGCGAACAAGTAGAAGATCCGAAAAAAGCTAAAGGGGTAGTAAAAAGGGAAGTCGTTCAATTAATCACTCCTGGAACAGTAATGGAATCATCTATGTTACATGAAACGGAAAGTAATTATATCGCAAGTTTGTCACATTTTAAAGACGATTCTTTCGTCATTGTTTATCATGAACTGTCGACCGGAGAGTCACAAATTGTATTAGTCGAAGCTGATTTTTCTACTGTAATTCATGAGTTAGTCAACCAGCAAATTAAAGAACTTGTAATTAGTTCTAATTTACCTGAGTCTTATCGAAATCAGCTAGAAAATCAATTACAAATTGTTCTTTCATATGAAGATGAGGTAAATTTCATTGGTGAATTTCGTCATTTACTCGAAAATCTTGAGGATGAACGATTTTTAAAAGCATTTAGTAGAATCTTAAATTATATCGTACATACGCAAAAAAGATCGCTGCATCATTTACAAAAACCAAAAATAATAAAATTACAAAATTATGTTTCTCTTGATATGTTTTCTAAACGAAACCTTGAATTAACGGAAACAATCCGAAAAAAAGATAGGTACGGTTCTTTACTTTGGGTCCTCGATAAAACAGTTACCGCAATGGGAGCAAGAACCTTAAAAAGATGGGTAGAAAGACCCTTAACGGATAAAAAGAGAATTAATGACCGTTTACAAGTTGTTGAAGCATTAACTAACGCGTTTATAGAGCGAGATGCACTAAGGGAAGCTTTAAAAACTGTCTATGATCTTGAAAGACTTGCAGGACGTGTGTCATTTGGCAATGTCAATGCGAGAGATTTGATCCAATTAAAAGAATCTTTACAATCTATTCCAAAAATAAAAGAAATTTTAGAGTCCATTCCTGATTCACATACTCAAGCAATTAATGAAAAAATATTTTATCCAGAAACAATCATTTCATTGTTAGAAGGAAGCATTAACAATGAGCCACCTGTTTCAATAAAAGAAGGAAATATAATTAAAGACGGGTATAACGAACAGTTAGATGAGTATCGTAACGCATTAAAGAACGGTAAAAAATGGATTTTGGACTTAGAGCAAAAAGAGAAAGATATTACGAATATCAAATCTTTAAAAATTGGTTATAACCGAGTTTTTGGGTATTATATTGAAATTACCCATGCCAATAAACATTTAATTCCGGAAGGGCGTTATGAAAGAAAACAAACGCTCACAAATGCAGAACGTTATATAACTCCTGAGTTAAAAGAAAAAGAAGCACTTATATTAGAGGCTCAAGAAAAAAGTGTTGAACTCGAATATGAGCTATTTATTGAAATTAGAGAAAAACTGAAAGAGGAAATAGAAACGATCCAACAATTGGCAAATATTATTAGTCAAATTGATGTCTTACAATCGTTTGCTGAGGTAAGTGAACAAAATAACTATAAACGTCCATTATTTGTCGAAGAAAATTTATTGATTAAAAATGGACGTCATCCAGTGATAGAGAAAGTGATGGAAGATGGAAATTATGTTCCTAATGATATTAAACTAACGGAGGATAAGTTTATTTTACTTATAACCGGGCCCAATATGTCTGGTAAAAGTACGTATATGAGACAGTTAGCGTTAACGATCATTATGGGGCAAATAGGTTGTTTTGTTCCCGCTGATGAAGCAAGAATTCCGATTTTTGATCAAATTTTTACAAGAATTGGTGCGGCAGATGACCTTGTTCGTGGCCAAAGTACTTTTATGGTTGAAATGTTGGAAGCAAACAATGCACTTAAGAATGCAACAGATAAAAGTTTAATATTATTAGATGAGATTGGAAGAGGGACAAGCACTTATGATGGAATGGCACTCGCTCATGCGATCGTTGAGTATATAAATGATCATATTAAGGCCAAAACATTATTTTCCACACACTATCATGAGCTAACAGAGCTAGAAGAATCATTAGAACATGTGAAAAATATTTATGTTCGTGCGGAAGAATATGAAGACAAAGTCGTTTTTTTACATAAGGTTGAAGAAGGTCGAGCCAATGAAAGTTACGGAATTCATGTCGCTAAATTAGCTGATTTACCGGAAGAATTAATTGAGCGGGCACAAGTTATTTTAAATGAATTAGAGAGTAAAGAAAAAGAAACTGCGACTGCACATTTAGAACAACTGACATTTTTTGAGGAACCTGCAAATAAGAAAAAAATAGAACGAAAACCAAAAGAAGAAGCAGTTTTAAATGAATTGAAAGAAATGAACTTATTAGAAATGACACCACTTGACGCAATGAATGTGCTTTATAAATTACAGAAAAAAATGAACTAGATTGGACGGTGATTTTTTGAAAATACGGCAACTCCCGGAACGATTAGCGAACAAAATAGCCGCTGGAGAAGTTGTGGAAAGACCCGCTTCCGTCGTTAAAGAGTTAATAGAAAATAGTGTTGATGCTAATAGTACCGTAATCAAAATTGAATTAAAAGAAGCTGGGCTAACACAAATTAAAGTGATTGATAATGGAGATGGGATAAGTAAAGAAGATTGTAAACGGGCATTTCTTCGCCATGCAACTAGTAAGATAGCTTTCGATACTGATTTGTTTCATATCCATTCCCTTGGTTTTAGGGGAGAAGCTTTAGCAAGTATTGCATCAGTAAGTAAAGTGACGATGAAATCTTCAATGGGCGATGAAGCAGGTACAAAATTGTACTTGGTTGCAGGTAAAATTATTAAAGAATCAAAAAGTGATGCAAGAAAAGGTACTGAAATCACCGTTGATAACTTATTCTTTAACACACCTGCTAGGCTAAAATATTTAAAAACAATTCATACAGAATTAAGTCATATAACTGATTTAATATATCGATATGCACTCGCCCATCCACAAGTCCGATTTGACGTTATCCATAATGGAAAATCAATCTTTCAATCCCCTGGTTCTGGAAATCGCCTTCAAGTAATCTCCGGCATATATGGGATGCAAGTAGCGAAAAATATGTTAGCAATAGAAGAAGAAACACTCGATTTTAAAATAGATGGTTTTATTGCAAAACCGGAAATTACTCGTTCAAATCGCAAGTTTATAACATTGATCGTAAATGGTAGGTATATTAAAAGTCCTGCTTTATCTCATGCAATTATTCGAGCGTATGACACACTACTTCCGATACATCGTTATCCAATTGTGGTGATGAGCATTCAATTAGATCCAATTTTAATTGATGTTAATGTTCATCCTACAAAATTAGAAATCCGATTTAGTAAAGAAAAAGAATTAATCGCTCTAATTGAACGAATGATTCGGGACGTTTTTAAAAAGCAAACGTTAATTCCAACGATTGAAGAGAAGCCAAAAAACATGCAAGAAAAGGTAAAAACAGAGCAAGAGAAATTTGTATTCTCTCCTTTTAAAGAACCTGAAATAAATCAAGTAAATCATAATCAACGAGTAGTTACTGAGCATATTAAAGAACCTCAACATGAAGAGCGGCTTGTAGATGATAAACCTAACGATGATCTTGAACAAGAAGCAATTTCTTTTTCTGAATCTGAAGATGATTTTAATGAAAATACTAATGAAAGAGAAGGATACAACAACGAGCAAGAACGTGTGCCACCAATGTATCCAATTGGTCAGCTACAAGGAACGTATATTTTAGCACAAAATGAAAATGGTTTTTATATGGTTGATCAACATGCTGCACAGGAAAGAATTAAATATGAATTTTATAAAGAACAATTAGCAAAACCAAATGGAACAGAACAACAACAATTATTGTTTCCACTTACTTTTGAATTTACCACGAATGAAAAGACATTTATAGAAAACAATTATGATCAGTTACAACAAATCGGTTTGTTTTTAGAACCTTTTGGGAATAATACGTATGCAGTACGGGCATTTCCAGGCTGGTTTCCAAAAGGACAGGAAGAGGAAATCATTCGCGATCTTGTCGAACAAATTATCCAAGAAGGGAAAATAAACATTGGAAAATTGAGAGAAGAAGTCGCTATTTTGATGTCTTGTAAACGATCTATTAAAGCAAATCATTACCTTACTGATCAAGATATGGTACGATTATTAGAAGATTTAAGAAAAACGAATGATCCTTTCACTTGCCCACATGGAAGGCCAGTGATTATTCATTTTACCTACTATGAAATTGAGAAAATGTTTAAACGTATCATGTAGAATGAATAATTTGCCATCTGTCGTTAAACCTATTATATAGGTTGTTCAAATACAAAAAACGATTGAGGTGCAATATGGATCGACAGTATTTAATCTTGTTCTTAAATCAGTTGTTAGCGAATTATTTTGTTATTTATGTAAAGCTTCATCGTTATAAATGGTTTGCGAAAGGCGAGCATGTATTTCAACTTCAGCCTATTTTTGAAGACCTTCATTGTACATGGAAAAAAGATATTGATCGTCTTAGTGATCATATTTTATCAATGGATGGAAAGCCATACGCAACAATGATAAAATATGTTAAAGAAGCAACTATAGAAGAAGCGACAGCGGATGATGATGAAGAAGAAATGATGGAACAATTATCCGACGACTTTACACAATTAACGGAAGAAATAGAGGAAATTGGTTTTAAAAGAGCGAAAGAAGTAAATGATGAACTTACTTTATATTTTCTGCTCTCTTTACAACAAAATATCAATAAATACATTTGGAGACTTAAAGCATATTATAAATAGTATCATGGCAGGGGAGAAAACGTGAAAAATGTCATCGTAATTGTTGGACCAACAGCTGTTGGAAAAACAAAACTAAGTATTGATCTTGCAAAGTGTTTTCATGCTGAAATTATAAGTGGGGATTCCATGCAAGTATATAAAGGACTCGACATTGGTACAGGAAAAATTACAGAGCAAGAAAAAAATGGGATCCCCCATTTTATGCTGGATATTAAGGAACCTGATGAATCCTTTTCAGCGGCAGAATATCAAACTTTAGTACAAAAACATATAGAAAAAATCAATGACAGAGAAAAAGTTCCTATTTTAGTAGGTGGAAGTGGCCTATACATTCAGTCTGTTTTATACGACTATAATTTCAATAATCGAAAAAGGGATAATCAAAAAACAAAAAAGCTTGAACAAAGATTACAAGCAGAAGGTAACCAAGCATTGTACGAAGAACTAAAGCAAATCGATCACGAGCAAGCAAAAAAAATCCATCCCAATAATTATAGAAGAGTAATTAGAGCCCTTGAAATCTATGAAACAACTGGTCTAACGATGACTGAGATTCACCAACAACAAAAAAACAGTCCTCGTTATAATCATATTATAATTGGGTTGGAAATGGATCGAAAAACACTGTATAATCAGATTAATAAACGAGTTGACCAAATGGTAGCTGAAGGATTAATTGAAGAAGTTACTTTCCTGTACAATAAAGGGTATGAAAACTGTCAATCCATGAAAGCGATTGGCTATAAGGAAATCATTCCGTATGTAAAGGGCGAAGTTGATTTTAACATAGCAGTTGAAACATTAAAGAGAAATTCAAGGCGCTATGCAAAAAGACAATATACATGGTTTAAAAATCAATTGGACATAGAATGGTTTCAGACTGACATTTATAACAATACCCCATTTCAATCGATAGTCCATACGATTGAAAATGCAATAACAAAAAAATATAGTATACCTTGTTAGAAAAGGAGCTAAGGTCTAAAATAAGACCTCGGTCTTCTTAAAAATATAGATAGAAAATGAGGAGGAGAAAGAATGGCTCAACCAGTCAATATTCAAGATCATTATTTAAATCAGCTTCGAAAAGAAAGGGTTGCTGTAACGGTATTTTTAACAAACGGCTTTCAATTAAGGGGGATTGTTAAAGCATTTGATAACTTCACAGTATTACTGGAGTCTGAAGGAAAACAACAACTCATTTATAAACATGCAATTTCTACATTTGCACCATCAAAAAATATAGAAATTGATAATAAAGAATAAATTTCACCACCCCTGGCTCTTGTATACTTACATACTCATTACCCATAATTTCGGGAATTTAAAAGCGATTTTCTCGTTTTGAGATTCGCTTTTTTTCTGGGCATTTATCACAAATAATACTTTCTGTCGTATACTAAAAGTGCGAGGGGTGATAATTTGAATACGCAAATGATTCACAACGATAACGGGAAAATTAATATTATATTACGTGAGCAGAATAAAAATAGTACAAAAAAACAAACACCTTATATTTTAAAGAATAATCAAGAATTAAAAACAATTGATAATCATTTTTCATCTTTTGTTGGCTTAAAGCATTTTAAAGAAATTATTAAAGAAATATACGCTACAAGAGTAATGAATAGTAAAAGAGAGCAAATGGGTTTATCTGTTAATAAACAAGTGCTTCATATGATTTTTAAAGGAAATCCAGGAACAGGTAAAACGACGATCGCCAGAGAATTAGGAAAAGTTTTATATAAATTAAATATCTTATCAAAAGGCCATTTTATTGAAGCGGAAAGAGCAGATTTAGTAGGGGAATATATTGGTCAAACAGCACAAAAAACGCGCAATTTAGTACAAAAAGCTTTAGGTGGTATATTATTTATAGATGAAGCTTATTCCTTAGCTCGTGGTGGGCATAAAGATTTTGGTAGGGAAGCAATCGATACATTAGTGAAGCAAATGGAGGATCATCAAAATGATTTTCTCTTAATTTTAGCAGGTTATCCAGAGGAAATGAATCGTTTTTTATCTTTAAACCCTGGATTAAAATCCCGATTTCCTTTTCATATTCCTTTTCATGACTATGGTTTGGATCAATTGATTGAAATTGCGATTCAAATGGCAGCTGAAAGAGAATATGAACTATCAGATAAAGCGATTTGGAAGCTTCGTGCACATTTAAGAGAACAAACTACTTACAATACTTCCCATTTTTCAAATGCAAGATATGTACGCAATGTTATTGAGAAAAGCATCCGTATGCAAGCAATCAGATTATTAAGTGTAAATGATTATACGATGAAAGATTTATTGGAATTAAAAGCGGAAGATATACAGTTTGAAAATTAATATCATAGTATAAAAAGACTATTATTAATTGCAATTTTATCTGAAAAGAGGGTTACTATTTGGCAAATGAAAATGTTTTAATTATGGCTGTTAAAAAAAGTACGGAGACGGACTATCATTTTGAATCTTCTGTAGCAGAATTAAAATCGTTATGTCATACGGCTGGCGGGAGAGTAAAAGAAGTAGTAGTTCAAAACCGAGAACAAATTCATTCTTCTACTTATGTAGGGCAAGGAAAAATAGAAGAAATTAAACAACTTATTTTAGCAAATGATATCGAACTTGTTATTAGCAATAATGAACTATCTCCCGGACAGTTACGTAATTTAAATGATTATTTCGGAGTTCGTGTAATTGACCGTAGCCAACTCATTTTAGATATATTTGCCAGCAGAGCAAAAACAAAAGAAGGACAACTCCAAGTAGAGCTCGCACAATTACAGTATATGTTACCAAGGTTGCATGGAATGGGGTTAGTTTTATCCCGATTAGGTGGTGGAATCGGTACAAGAGGCCCGGGTGAGACAAAATTGGAGACGGATCAACGACATATCCGGAGACGTATTGATGAAATTAAAAGACGTTTAAAAGATGTTGTAAAGCAAAGAGAACAGTACCGCAAAAGAAGAAAGTTAAATAAAGTATTTCAAATTGCAATTGTAGGTTACACAAATGCAGGAAAATCAACTCTTTTTAACCGTTTAACAAATGAATCAGCTTTAGAAGAAGATTTATTATTCGCTACACTTGATCCATTAACGAGGAAAATTCATTTACCATCAGGTTTTCAATGTCTGATCACGGATACAGTAGGGTTTTTACAAGATTTACCTACTTCTTTAATAGCCGCTTTTAAGTCTACTTTAGAAGAAGTAACAGAGGCTGATTTTTTACTCCATGTTGTAGATGCATCTCACGAAGGTAACGAACAGCATCAGAAAACAGTTAAGGAAATTCTTCATGAACTTGATGCTGATCAAATTCCAATGTTAACTTTGTACAATAAAGCAGATTTACTTCATGACGACTTTTTTGCTACTCAGCATCCGTATATGGTAATGAGTGCATATAAAAAATCAGATCGCGAAAATTTATTAATAAAGATAGAGGAGATATTAAAACAAGAGTGGATATATTATTCATTATCCCTTTCACCTGCTGATGGAAGGGTAATGAATCAATTTGGAATACAATCAATCGTGACAAAAAAACAATATAATGAAGAAACGAATATGTATGATGTAGAAGGGTTTATCCGCGAAGACCACCCTTTATTGGCATATTGTAAAGGAGCAGAAGATAAATAAATGCTAAACAATTTAGTACTACAAGCTGAAACAGACTGTGCGACAATTTTTGATCAAGTAAATAAAATGGTTGAAGGAAACCAGAAACGCGTGCTTGATGCCTTTAAGTCTGAACAAATTGGTGATTACCATTTTAATTCAACGGATGGTTACGGTTATGATGACAGTGGACGTGATGGACTGGAAGCGATCTATGCCAGCGTATTTGGAGGTGAAGATGCACTTGTTAGACCGCAAATAGTATCAGGAACTCATGCGATTGCAACAACTTTATTTTCCTTATTATACCCTGGTGATGAATTACTGTATATTACAGGAAGTCCATATGATACGTTAGAAGAAGTTATCGGAAAAAGAGCGAACAGTCCAGGATCATTAAAAGATTATCAAATATCTTATCAGGAGGTTGCTTTATTAAATGATGGTTCAATAGATTATAATGGTATTAAATCAGCGATTAATAAAAAAACAAAAGTAATCGGCATTCAACGTTCCAAAGGGTATGAAGATAGACCATCTTTTACAATTGCTGAAATTGAAAAAATGGTTTCGTATGTAAAACAAATTAATCAAGATTTAATTGTCTTTGTTGATAATTGTTATGGGGAATTTGTTGAAGAGAAAGAACCTCTCCATGTTGGAGCCGACATAATCGCTGGGTCTTTAATTAAAAATCCCGGTGGTGGGCTTGTACGTGCAGGAGGATATATAGTTGGAAAAGAGGAATTAGTATTAAAGGCTGCAAACAGATTAACAGCTCCGGGACTTGGAAAAGAAGCAGGAGCAACCTTACAAATGTTACAGGAAATGTACCAAGGTTTTTTTCTCGCACCTCATATTGTTGGTGAAGCACTTAAAGGTGCAATCTTCACATCTCGCTTACTTGATTTACTTGGAATTAAATCTACTCCATTTTTCAATGAGAAAAGAACAGATATCATCCAAACCATTACATTTGGAAATGAAGAATCAATGATTGCTTTTTGCCAAGCCATTCAAGAAAATTCTCCGATTAATTCATATGTAGCACCTTATCCAAGTGAAATGCCTGGATATGACGAAAAAGTAATTATGGCTGCTGGTACATTTATTCAAGGATCTAGTATTGAATTGTCGATAGACGGCCCAATAAAACCTCCTTTTATTGCTTTCATGCAGGGAGGATTAACCTATGCACATGTGAAGATTGCAATTACGGAAACCATAAAAAAATTGATCGAAAAAGACCAACTTGAATTCTCGAAAGAACTTGTAAAAGATGTTCAGAAAATCCGGTGAAAATGACAATTTGCATAGGTGGAAATTCTGCTAAAAAACCCCACGTCCTGTTGTGGGCAACGCAGAAGTCGCCACTTAAGGTTGTTAACTTGATTTTGCCACTTCTTGGAAAAACAATCAACTTTTCCAGCGCAAAAGAGCTTCTGCTCGTATTAACTGCATACACTCCGCAATTCAAAGCTACGGCGTCTCAAACTGCGACGTACAGGAGACGTCTCTAGTGTCGATGACGTCAGAGGTCAGAGGACGTGACGTCATCGACCGGAGCATAGGATGTACTAGTATCGGCATTACTGAAAAACGCACATATCACTCCTAGACGACCTCAATCCTTTTCATCTGAACACGCACTAAAATAGTAATTTTAAAAAGCTAGGGAATAATCTCTAGCTTTTTTCATGATAATTAAAAATTACGGTATAATCCAACGACTTTACCTAATATGGAAACGTACTTTAAACGGATCGGCTCCATCGTATCATTTTCAGGTTGGAGACGAATATGATCGCTTTCCTTAAAAAATCGTTTAACAGTTGCCTCATCTTCATCGGTCATTGCTACTACTATATCACCGTTTTCTGCGGTAGTTTGTTGTTTAACAATTACTCGGTCACCGTTAAGAATGCCAGCATTGATCATGCTTTCCCCTTCAATTTCAAGCACGAATAAATTGTCGCTTTGGTGTGCAATAGAACTGGGAACAGGGGTGTATTCTTCAATATTTTCAATTGCAGTTATTGGCGACCCAGCGGTTACTTTACCAATTACCGGCGCATATCTTGCAGCATCTTTTACTATATGATTATCGGACTGGTCTAATATTTCAATTGCCCGAGGTTTTGTCGGGTCTCGTCTTATGTATCCTTTATTTTCAATTCGTTCTAGATGACCATGCACAGTGGAACTTGAAGCAAGTCCAACCGCTTTTGCAATTTCTCGTACAGAAGGTGGATAACCTTTTGTTTCTACTTCATTTTTAATAAAATCAAATATCATTTGTTGTCTTTCAGAGAGTTTCTTCAATAGGGAGCACCTCACTTTTTCTTATTACTCTTATAGTACCATTTCAGTGATAAAAGTCAAACATAAGTTCCCTGTTTAGGCTTATAAATGTTTAAACTTGAAAGAGTTATCTCTAAAGCATAATATAGAAGAGTATGTAGATTTCGTTTAATTTTTTACTAATTTTAAAAAATTAAGTACAATAGTAGTAATGAGGTGATCATGATGATGTCAAAAGAAAAATTAAACCGAATTAATTACCTCGCAAATAAATCAAAAGCAGAAGGACTTACAGATAAAGAACAAAAAGAACAAAAAGAACTTAGAGAGGAATATCTCCATAATATTAGACAGTCTTTTACAAATCAAATAAGTAATTTAACTGTTATTGATCCAGAAGGACAAGATGTTACACCTGAAAAAGTAAAGAAATTAAAAAAGAATAAAAAATTTAAATAAATTTATTACTTGAAAGGAAGATAGCATGTTATCACAAATTGAACAAAAAGCAATTAATACTATTCGTACATTATCCATTGATGCAATTGAAAGAGCAAATTCAGGTCATCCAGGTTTACCGATGGGTGCGGCTCCGATGACTTATTCGTTATTTACCGATTTTATGAACCACAATCCCAAAAATTCAAAGTGGTTTAACCGTGATCGTTTTGTTCTTTCAGCAGGTCATGGTTCTATGCTATTATATAGTCTTCTTCATTTGTCAGGATATGATGTCACTATAGAAGATCTTAAAAGTTTCCGTCAATTTAAATCAAGAACTCCAGGACATCCAGAAGTTTTAGATACAGATGGAGTGGAGGCAACAACAGGTCCTTTAGGACAAGGTGTCGCAATGGCTGTAGGAATGGCTATGGCAGAAGCTCATCTTGCTGCAAAATATAATAAAGATGGTTATAATATTATCGATCATTATACATATTCATTAGTTGGTGATGGAGATATAATGGAAGGTATCTCTCACGAAGCAGCCTCTTTAGCTGGTCACTTAGGTTTAGGAAAATTAATTGTACTTTACGACTCTAATGATATTTCTTTGGATGGAGATTTAGACCGTTCATTTTCTGATAATACACAAAAACGATTTGAAGCTTATAACTGGGAAGTAATCCGTGTTGAAGACGGTAATGACCTTGCCGAAATTAGAAAGGCAATAACAAAAGCCAAAGAAAATACGGAGCAACCAACATTAATAGAAGTAAAAACAATTATCGGATATGGTTCACCGAATAAATCAAATTCATCAGCCTCTCACGGAGCACCACTAGGAGCAGAAGAAGTTAAACTAACAAAAGAATATTATAAATGGGAACATGATGAATTTTATGTAGATACAGATGTATACAATAATTTTGAAGAAAAAGTAGTTAAAAAAGGTGCGCAATTAGAAGAAGAATGGAATAAATTATTTAATGAATATAAACATAATTATCCTGAACTTGCCACCGACCTTGAACTAGCAATAAACAATAAGTTACCAGAGGATTGGGATAAAAATCTACCTCGTTATGAAGTTGGAAAAGATAAACTTGCTACTAGAGTAGCTTCAAGTGATGCTATTAATGCACTCGCAACGTCAACTCCAAATTTATTTGGTGGTAGTGCTGACTTAGCAAGTTCAAATAATACGATGATTAAAGATGACGGTGACTTTACGAAAGCAAGCTATACTGGTAGAAATATATGGTTTGGTGTTCGTGAATTTGCTATGGGTGCAGCATTAAATGGAATGGCTTTACACGGTGGTTTAAAAGTTTATGGCGGAACATTTTTCGTATTTAGTGACTATTTACGTGCTGCCATTCGATTATCTGCCATTATGAATACACCGGTTACTTATGTGTTTACACATGATTCAATTGCTGTTGGAGAAGATGGACCGACACATGAACCTGTTGAACAATTAGCATCACTTCGAGCGATGCCTAATTTATCAGTAATCCGTCCGGCTGATGGAAATGAGACACAAGCAGCTTGGCGGTTAGCATTAGAATCAAAAGACAAACCTACTGCACTTGTTCTAACACGTCAGGGCTTACCAACACTTCCAAACACTGGTAATACAGCTTATGAAGGTGTAAGCAGAGGAGCTTATGTAATTTCTGATGCTAAAAATGAGCCTGAGGCAATTTTACTTGCTACAGGTTCTGAAGTCAGTTTGGCTATAGAAGCCCAAAAAGCTTTATTGGACAAGAATATTGATGTAAGGGTAGTAAGTATTCCTTCATGGGATCGTTTTGAATCACAGGATGAAACATATAAAAACAAAGTAATACCTTCACATATTAAAAAGAGAGTTGCAATTGAAATGGCTTCTTCATTTGGTTGGGAACGATATGCAGGTGACGAAGGCAAAATTATTGCAGTTGACAAGTTCGGTGCCTCAGGAAAAGGTGACGTTGTTGTAAAAGAATATGGTTTTACAATTGAGAATGTTGTGAGACACGTAGAAGATTTATTGAAGTAACCTTATGTTTGTCTAATTATACCGAATTGTTTATACTGTAAAAGGAAATAGTTAAGGTTGCATTTTATTAAGGAGGAAATTGTTTCATGTCGACAATATGGGTAGTGCTTATTGCTCTCTTGGCACTGATAGCAGGAGTTGCTCTCGGATTTTTTATTGCTAGAAAATATATGATGAACTATTTGAAAAAGAATCCACCAATTAATGAACAAATGTTACGTACGCTAATGATGCAGATGGGGCAAAAGCCATCACAGAAAAAAATTAATCAAATGATGCGTGCAATGAACAATCAAATGGATAAAAAATAAGGAAATTAAAGCCTGTTATATCAACGTTTGTAGGCAGTTATTTAAAATTAAATAATACTAATTTCACATTCTTTTTTTGGAAATTGGTTAATCTCTCATCTATTTTCTGACAATTTAAATGTCATAATTTTAGATGATAAAAGAACAATACACCTTTTTATAGGATAGTTTAATCGCTAACTTATAAGGAGGTGTTTTTTGTGTTGTTTTGGGACTGTGTCAGGGAGTATTATTACGTTTGTTATTCCCGAGATTTTACAAAAAAAACGATGAAGAATTAAGAATCAGGAATACACACAATTAAAAAAGCATCTGGACAACTTAAACATTACAAAATTGGAAGATGTAACAACAAAAGTATTACAGGAATATCACACCAACAAATTGGAACGAGGGTTAAAACCTACATCAATAGTTAGCACATCAAAACAGATTAAAGCATTTTTTAATTGGTGTTTATCTGAGGGTTACGTAAAAGAAAATCCAATGGATAAAGTACAGTTACCACGGGCGAGGAAACAAATATTAGAAGCTTTTACCTCAGAGGAGGTATATAGACTCATTGAGTGTTTTGGTTATAAAAACTATATAGAAGCAAGAAATAAGCTAATTATAGCAATTATGGCTGACACAGGAGTCAGAGTAACTGAGCTAACCAATATTAAAACAAAACATGTAGGATTGGATAAGATTTACATTTTGGGCAAAGGGCGCAAGGAACGTTATTTATCTATATCACCAGTGTTAAAAAGAATAATGATTAGATATGAGCGATTAAAGAGCCAATATCTTGAGGACAAGATGGTTAAGGACGATTACTACATTCTAAATTATAAAGGTCATCAAATGAGTAATACAGGCTTGTGGTTGGTTTGTAAAGAAGCAGAAAAAAGAACAGGAATTAAAGACGTGCATCCACACAAATTTAGACATTATTTTGCTTTAACGAGCCTAAAAGTTGGCAAGATTGATATTCATTCGTTAAGCCTTTTATTAGGTCATTCAGATATTAGCACAACAGAGATTTATCTCAGAACTTTTAGGAATGATGACTTGTTAGATCAAGCTAAAAACAGTAGCCCACTGATGAATTTGCACAAAGACAAGAAGTAAACAAAATAAAAATGCCCAGTTGGTGTCGAAGCACCACTGAGCGTTAGGTATGTTTAATAACCTATATCAATTACTTGTATTATAACATTTTAAAAATCTATATACAAGTGGTTTATTAAATGTACCTTCAATGTACCTTCAAGAAGAACATAAGTTCTATTAATTGGAGGTATTTTCATGTATAAATCGGGAGACGTATCACAATTTAAACACTTATCACAGTTTAATTCACTTCAAAATTTTAACAATAATATAGAAATGCACCTAGCGGATCACAAAAAACAATTTACCAAAAAAGAATTAATCATACTAAAAAGGTTAATCAGATATTCGGCAAAAGTACCTGGTGTATCTAATGTATCTATCAGACGATTAATTCAAGCCGTGGAGCAACATGACAACACAACTGTATCAGAAGCAACCTTCCACAGAATGAAACGTAAAGCGGTTAAATTAGGCTTGTTAACGATTCATGCAACTAATAGAACAGATAACAGTCAATCATCTAATCTTTACGTGTTTAATGCATATTCAACATCTAAAGTAACCAATGATTCAACAAAAAATGACATCCCTTGTAATGACATAAAACAACAAGGAACAGCAGTAGAACAACAATCACGAAAAAGTAAAATGACATCCCTTGAAGCAGACAAGAATTATAAAACTAACATTATTAATAACAGTCGTAAGGGGGACGTCAAATTTGACGCAGGGGTGCTTAAAATTACAAGCACCAATGATTTTGATCACACATTTGTATCATCAAACGTTCCTAAAAAATTAGTTGATGCTATCGTTCCATTTTACCCTAAAATGTCAGATGTCTATGCTATATACAAACGCTTGAAACTAGCTACTAGAGAGTATCCAGACAGCCTTATTTACAATTTGGATGACTATATCAAATGTTTTAAAGAAACGATTGTTAGACTCAAAAGAGGGATTATTCGAGGGGAATATTTAGGGTATTTATTTGGAGCGTTTAAAAATAAAGCACATGAACTAAAACACACATATCACATGCCAGAGGATTCGGTATATTTTGATTGGGTTAATGGTTAATAGTTGACGGCTCAAAAATAAGCAACAAAAAAAGACTGAGGGACATTTAAGTCCACCAGCCAGTATATTATTAATCCACTATTGAGGACTATCTCTTTCATGACGAATCAAATCATCAACAAAATCAATATCTAATGCTTTACAAAATAAGTCTAACGTATCAAATTGGATTCCTTTACTATTACCATTAATTAATTTGCTCACTGTGTTGCGATGAACACCTTTACCAGTTGCATCATACTGTTTTGTTAATTCAACTAGATCGCCAATTGACAAACGTTTTTCATCGAGTATTTGTTTTAATCGGAATTCAATCATTTTTACACCCCTTAATATGCAGTATATTATTAATTAATTATAACATACACACCACAATGTTAAATAATAAAAATAATAGTTGACTATGAATATTATAGTGTGTACAATGAATTTAGAGGTTAAAGAAAGGAGACAAGCAATATGCTAACCATATCCTGAATTATTCATAGCTTCATGCCATATCCTTCATTAGTGCCGTTTAACGGCTTTCTTACTCATTAACGCTAATCACCTGAAAG
>NZ_JAXHDD010000007.1:0-124468 GCF_037072025.1 Pseudogracilibacillus sp. SO30301A
TTATCCGAAAATGGACGTCTGCTCTAATTTGGGCGCAAAAAAGCCCCCCTCCAAAAAAAGTAATTTCACTTTTTTTGGAAATCATTCATATTAAATCAATGCTTTTTTACTGTCCCTTTCGTATTTGTTAGGACTTGTTTCCGTTCTCGAGACTACTTGTGTCTATCGTAAGTAAAGTTAACATATCATACCTGTTTCCACTAAGGTGCTCGCCATGCATCCTTCTAAAACGTGGAGAGGTTGTATGTAACCGTACTTCGCCATAGAGTTGATCTTTAGTATGATCACAGTCCCTGTAATATTATGATTAACAGAGTAGCTCAAAATTAAACCGCATGCCCCCATTTTCATACATTGCGGTGTCTGTAAAGACATAGGAGTTTTGAACACGCACTTATAGTTGAACTGTACAGAAAGTCCATCGCCACGGATATATACACAGCGCTCATTTTAAGGCGACTGACCTAGCTGCTTATGCTACTCCTTTAGAAGTCTTGCCTAGGCCTATCCTCAAGCGCCTGTAAGGACGTCCTAGTGTCGATACAGGACACAAATCTTTACGGTGGGATGAAAGTGTAGCTACTACGATCCACCAGGACATGACCACTTTTAGCTGACTAGTAGTCTCCATGTATTTACTCTACTATTGAGGTAGTCTTTAAAAACACTTTACTATTTGTTTAATTATTTTTATAACCGAAATATTACTGAGAAAAAGGACCAATTTTTATACAACGAAAAAAATCACATTTCTCTAAATACAATCCTAAAACCAATCCTAATGCAGTTTTGAGGAAATGTTATAAAACTATTATATTTGAAATGTAATTGTAATAATTTTTTAGACAAAAATGCTGTAGTTTTATGGTATGCTATATATATCTGTTAGTGATTTTGTAGAATTTTGAAGTATGATACATAGTAGATAGCTAATAAATTTTAACGAAGGTGAATTTTATATGATAATAATGAAAGATGTCTCTAAGACATATTCAAATGGAGTAACAGCACTTACTGGTATTAACATCAATATAGAAAAAGGCGAATTCGTATATATCGTTGGACCTAGTGGGGCTGGTAAATCGACCTTTATCAGGCTCATTTATCGTGAGGAAGTACCTACGCAAGGCGAAATAATTATCAAAAATATCAGGACGAATGAAATGAAAAATAAAGAAATTCCTTATTTACGAAGAGAGATTGGTGTTGTCTTCCAAGACTTTAAGTTACTTCCAAGATTAACAGTTTACGAGAATGTTGCTTTTGCACTTGAAGTAATTGAAGAATCTCCGAGATTAATTCAAGACCGGGTAATGGAAGTATTAGATTTAGTTGGATTAAAGAATAAGGCACGCTCATTTCCAGACGAGTTGTCTGGTGGAGAACAACAACGGGTTTCTATCGCTAGAGCAATTGCGAATCACCCAAAAATAGTTATTGCAGATGAGCCAACCGGTAACTTGGACCCGGAAACGTCTTGGACTATTATGCGTATTTTTGAAGAGATAAATTTACGTGGTACGACACTTATTATGGCTACACATAGTAAAGAAATAGTGAACACGATTAAAAAGCGTGTTATTGCAATCGAAAACGGAATTATTGTAAGAGACGAAGATCAAGGGGATTATGGAATATGGTTATGAGATTTAGTACGTTGAAACGACATTTTCGTGAAGGTGCAAAAAATATCTTTCGTAATGGTTGGATGTCTGTCGCTTCGATCGGGGCCGTTACAGTTACGTTGATACTTGTAGGTACGTTTGTTGCGCTCATGTTAAATATTAATGAAATGGCGAATAAAGTTGAAGAAGATGTTGAAATAAAAGTATTGATTGAACTGACAGCGGAAGAGGATGAAATAAAAAATTTAAATAATGAAATAGAAAAAATTTCCGGGATAGATACGATTCGCTTTTCTTCTAAAGATGATGAATTGCAGGGACTCGTTGAAGGTATGGGAGAAGAAGGGCAAGCTTGGGAAATGTTTGAGCAAGATAACCCACTAAACCATGCGTATGTAGTAAAAGCAAAAAATCCACAAGATACAGAAAAGATCGCATCCCAAATTGAAAAATTTGATCCAGTTTATAAAGTTATTTACGGACAAGATGTTGTTCCAAGGTTATTTAAATTCAATAATTATGCTAGAGTGATTGGACTAGCTTTGATTGTAGGTCTTGTGTTAACGGCTGTGTTTTTAATCTCAAACACAATTAAACTAACAATCATGGCAAGAAGTAGAGAAATTGGAATTATGAAGTTAGTAGGAGCAACGAATGGATTTATAAGATGGCCGTTTTTTGTTGAGGGACTGCTTTTGGGAATTCTAGGTTCAATTCTTCCAATTATAGTAATTACAACAGCTTATTATCTAGCTATAGAAAATATTAGCGGACAAACATCATTCCATTTTGTTAAACTGCTTCCATTTAATCCGTTTATTTGGCAGCTATCAGGGATTATATTCTTAGTTGGTGCTCTTATTGGAATGTTGGGAAGTGGAATGAGTGTGCGGAAGTTTTTAAAAGTTTAATTCTAGAAAATATTTATTTATGAATGGTAATAACATTTTAAGTAAGCAAGAGGGGATAATACAACGATGAAAAGATTTAGATTTATTAGTATAATAATTACTTTTGTAATTGCTATGTCAATTGTCGATCATTCTATTTCAGCGGAATCTGTTCAAAAAGTTGATAAAGAAATTAAAGAATTAGAAAAAGAGAAAAGTAAACTGAATGAAAAACAAAACAACATTAATAGTGATAAAAAAGATGTTGAAAATAAAATGGACAAAAATTTAAGCAGCCAAAAATCTGTTGAAGAAAAAGTGAAACAAATTTCGAATGAGTTGGATGCAACGGAAGCAGATATCGAAACAAAGTCTGCCGAGATAGAAGCTACAAACAAAGAGATTAAAGAATTAGAAGCAGAAATAAAACAATTAAAAGCAGAAATTAAAGAGTTGGAAGAAAAAATTAAAAAACGAGAAGCTTTATTAAAAGACCGACTACGTTCTATCCAGGAAACTGGAGGGAATGAAAAATACATAACAGTAATTCTAGGTTCACAGAGTTTTAATGAGTTAATCTCAAGATCTTCTGCGGTAAACTCGATAATGGATCAAGATAAAAGTATCATGGAAGAGCAGGAAGCAGATCAACGAGCATTAGAACAAAAACAAAAAGAAGTAGAACAGAAAAAAGCTGATGTTGAGGAAAAAAAGGCTAAGCAAGAAAAACAAAAAGCAAACTTAGAATCATTAAAAAATAAACTCAATAAACAAAAGTCAGAAAAAGAGAAGCTTAAAGCTCACCTTGAAACAGAATATGAAGAATTAGAAGAGCATAATTTAAGTTTAGAAGACGAGCAACAACTTATTAATAGTCAAGCAGCTGTCGTTGAACAAGCAAAAGAATTAGCAGAGTCCGAAAAAGCAAGATTGGAACAAGAAGAACGTGAACGTGCTGCGGCAAAAGCATCTTCGTCTGAAGGTTCAAATTCACCTGAAGGTTCAAATTCTGCTGGAGACTCAAATTCATCTGGAGACTCAAATTCATCTGGAAGCTCAAAGTCTACTGGAGGCTCAAATTCATCTGGAGGTTCAAAGTCAACTGGAGACTCTCCATCAGCTAAGTCATCTACTGTAAGTAAGAGCGGATTTATTTGGCCAGCATCTGGAAGATTATCTTCTGGATATGGACCTAGAATACATCCAATTACCGGACAAGTAGGTAAAATGCATAACGGTATTGATATTGCAGCACCAACTGGAACATCAGTATATTCAGTATCTGCAGGTGTTGTAGCCTATGCAGGTTGGATGAATGGGTATGGTAACACAATTATGATTTCCCATGGATCTACAACAACGTTATATGCACATTTAAGCAGCATTTCAGTTTCTGTTGGGCAAACTGTAAGTCAAGGACAACAAATCGGTGCTATAGGAAGTACTGGAAACTCAACAGGACCACATTTACATTTTGAAGTACATCCGGGCGGATATAAAAATCCAGCAAATCCAATGGGTTACTTACCTTAAAAATATAGGTTCATAAATATAACTAAATAAGTAGAGACAAAGGATTTTAATTCATAGACAAATCCGAACTATAATTCAAATTTCTATAATAGAAGTTTGTAATAGTTCGGATTTTCCTTTTTCTGCTTTTGTATAATTTTTTGCTAATTGCCATAAACCGTTCAGAAAGTGCTAGGGTTGTTTTCTGCTCTGAACTATTGATTTAAGCAGGCACGGCTCATCAACAGTCAGTGGATAAGTGTTGTGTAATTCCGTAGCAGTAGGTTGATTACTATCCGAATTTACTTTAAAGTATACGCATAGTAAAATTCTACGGTTGAAATAGTTACATACACTATTCTATCCCTGTAATCGTTCGTGTTTAGAGTTAAACATTTTAGGCTCCCCAATTGATACTTAAAGTAAAAGATTCGACAAAGAATTGTAGGAACAAACTTGACCTTTATGGTAAACTATAGAAAGTAACGATTTTCACAATATTTGAGGTGGAAGAATGACTTTTAAAAAGCGTGAGTTAATTATTTTTATTTTAGTTACTTTTGCAGTTGGATTTTTAGGTGCATTTGCTGGTCTGAAATTATTGCAACCAAAAGTAAGTCAACAAGTTGAAATTCCCTTTGTAAAAGAAGGTAATAGTAGTGAGTTAGATGAAGATATGCAAACAATAAAACAAGCGTATGAATTGATTGAACAACATTATGTCGAGGGTGTTGAAGAAAATCAATTACTAGAAGGCGCTATTCAAGGCATGTTAGAAACATTAGATGATCCATACAGTTCTTTTATGAATACTGAAGCGATGGAAAGATTTAATGAACAAATTCAATCGTCTTTCCAAGGGATCGGTGCTGAAGTAAGCATGGTGGAAGGAAAAGTAACCATTGTCGCACCGATAAAGGATTCACCTGCTGAAAAAGCAGGATTACGGCCCAATGATCAAATTCTAAAAGTAGATGATGAAGAACTAGAAGGACTTAATTTGAATGAGGCTGTAGAAAAAATAAGAGGGGAAAAAGGTTCGGAAGTTGTATTATTAGTACAGAGAAAAGGTTCTTCTAAACCTTTTGAAGTGGAAATTGTTCGTGAAGATATACCAATTGAAACGGTTCATAAAGAATTAGAAACAGTTGATGGAAAGAAAACCGGGATTATTGAAATAAGTTCATTTTCTGAAACGACTGCAAATGAATTTGAAGAAATCTTACTATCTTTAGAAGAAGATGGAATTGAAGGACTTGTCATAGATGTTCGTGGTAATCCAGGAGGTTTACTCGATTCAATAGAAGAAATTTTACATTCCTTTGTTCCAGATGACATTCCTTATTTACAAATTGAGGATGGGGAAGGGAAAAAAGACAAGTTTTATACGAATTTAAAAGAGAAAAAACCTTATCCAATTAGTGTAGTTATTGATGAGGGAAGTGCTTCTGCTTCTGAGATTTTGGCAGCAGCAATGAAAGAAATTGGTTATGATATTGTTGGTACGACAAGTTTCGGTAAAGGGACTGTTCAACAAGCAGTGCCAATCGGTAACAAAAAAGAAGAAAGTACGATTAAATTAACGTTTTATAAATGGTTATCTCCAAAAGGTAATTGGATAAATGAAGTTGGGGTAGAACCAACCATAGAGCAAAAACAGCCGGAGTTCTTTTATGCAAATCCAATCCAGGTTGAAAAAACATTAAAACTTGATAATACAGATGAACAAATTAAAAATGCACAAATTATGCTATCAGGTATTGGATATGATACAAAACGAGACGACGGATATTTCGATAAGAAAACGAAACAAGCGGTAATGGAATTTCAAAAAGATCATGATCTTACAGTAAATGGAGAAATTAACGAAGAAACGGCATATGCGATTGAGTCAAAAGTTATCGAGATAATTCGAAGTAAAGAACAGGATTTACAACTACAAAAAGCGTTGGAAGAACTGTATAAATAAAAACATAATAGAAAAATGAAAAGAATGTGTGCAACTTCTGTGAGAGGTAATGTTCCATTAAGATAGCATAAGAGCAGGTGAATGATAATGTTAGAAACATGGCTAATTGAATTGGTTAAAGGTATTGGAAAACTTTTTATAAATCCTTTATTTTACTGGGGAATGCTCCTGTTTGTTATAACAGGATATAAACGAATTCGAAAAGAAAGAACATATTTTGGAATGAAGGTAAACGATATTTTTTCAGAAGGAAGTAAGACCTTCATAGTCTCGCTTTTGTTCAGCATTATCATTTCTCTTTTAGCTATTAGTTTTGGGATTATTATTTCCTTCGAGATAATGGCTGTACTAGTTATAGTGATGTTTATACTAAGTATAACTGGCTCAACTGCGATGTTATCGGCCAGTTATACCATTGGAATTTCGTTTATTTTGCTTTTGATTTTACCGTTTATTGATTTAGGTTCGTTAGATGCCTATGTAAACTATAATAATATTACGGTTATACATTTTATCTCTATTGCTATTTTAACTGGACTGTTTTTACTTGTTGAATCGATATTAATCGGATTTAATAAAAGCAAACAATCTTTTCCTGCTTTAACATTAAGTGAACGAGGAATTTGGATCGGTGAGCATCACCTGAAAAAGCTAATATTTATTCCGTTTTTTGCCTTAATACCAACGGAAAGTATTACTGGAATTTCTCCTTTCTGGCCTTATTTTGAATATGGAAGCCAATCTTTTAGTTTAATCATGTTTCCATTTTTTATTGGCTACCATTATAAAGTGAGAAGTGAACTTCCACAGAAAGCTGCAGAGAAACTGTCACAGTCAACTTTATATTTAAGTTTAGTAGTTTTGACAATTGCAATTGGTAGTTTGTTTTATCCATTTCTGTCGTTTATTGCAATATTTATTGCTTTGATAGGAAAAGAATGGATGACATATCGACACCGGACAAAGGATCGGAAAAGACCTGCATATTTCACTCCATTACATCAAGGAGTCAAAGTACTGACGGTAATACCAAATAGTCGTGCAGATCGTTTAGGTATCTTAGTTGGGGAAACTATATTAAAAGTAAATGGACAAGTCGTCACTAATTCGTCACAATTCTATGAAGCATTACAAAATAGTGGAGCGTTTTTTAAACTTAATATATTAGATTATCAGGGAGAAGTACGGTTTGTAAATAGTGCATTCTACGAGGAAGATCATCACGAATTAGGTGTTATCTTTGCAGAGGATCCAAATTTTTTTCCAATAAAAGCTTCCACAGCAAAATGATATAATAAAGCTTTTAAAAGAAATTACAAGATGTGTAAAAAGTCACAACTTGTAATTTTTTTATTTTATGATGTAGTTAACAATAAAGGAATGATAAGGAGGAGTGCTGTTTTAGCTATTCCAAAAAGACCGGAAGTTGACAATGATGACGTGGAACAAACTGAATTCTCTGTTGGTGATACAGTTGAAGTGAATGTAACGGTAAGAGATGTTATACATCATTTGGTATTTATGATCCAGATATGAATATTGTTGGGCAAACACAAGCAATGCCGGATTATACGAACACATTTTATTTTACTTTTTCATAAACCTGGTACGTATCAAAAATTATGTCTTAAATATTGTAGATTGGCACACCATTTAATGGGTGCTGAAATTATAGATTTGTCATTATAAAAAGAGTTTGATAAATAAACGTATATATGGAATGTTAGTTCGGTAATATGGTACAATTATAATGGTTGAAAATTAATGATAGACTTATATAGATTGGAGTTCTAAATATGGCAGAAAGGTTTGAACTAGTTTCATCTTATGAGCCACGCGGAGATCAACCAAAAGCAATTGAAAAGCTGGTTGAACAAGTAAAAGAAGGAAATAACCATTTAACATTACTTGGTGCAACAGGAACAGGTAAAACATTTACGATATCAAATGTTATTAAGAAGATAAATCGTCCAACATTAGTTATTGCACATAATAAAACGTTAGCTGGTCAATTATATAGTGAATTTAAAGAGTTTTTTCCTAACAATGCTGTAGAGTATTTTGTTAGTTATTATGATTATTATCAGCCAGAAGCATATGTTCCTTCTACTGATACATTTATTGAAAAAGATGCGAGCATTAACGATGAAATAGATAAACTGAGGCACTCGGCAACATCAGCTTTGTTTGAAAGACGAGATGTATTAATTGTTGCGAGTGTATCTTGTATTTATGGGTTAGGTTCTCCAGAAGAATATAAAAGCCAGGTTCTTTCCATTCGGATGGGGATGGAAATTGAACGTGATCAATTATTGCGGAAACTCGTAGACATTCAATATGCGCGCAATGATATTGATTTTAAACGGGGTACATTCCGTGTTCGGGGTGACTCTGTGGAGATTATTCCAGCCTCAAAGGAGGAACACTGTATCCGGATTGAATTTTTTGGGGATGAAATTGACCGAATTAGGGAGGTAGATGCATTAACAGGAGAAATTATCGGTGATCGTGAACATGTAGCTATTTTCCCTGCTTCTCACTTCGTTACTGGTGAAGATAAGATGAAAATTGCAATCAATAGTATTCAAGAAGAGTTAAAGGAAAGGTTAGCAGAATTAAAAGCAGATAATCGTTTGTTAGAGGCGCAACGTTTGGAACAGCGAACGAATTACGATCTTGAAATGATGCGTGAAATGGGATTTTGTTCAGGCATTGAGAACTACTCCCGACATATTACATTAAGGGAGCCAGGTTCTACACCATATACATTGCTCGACTTCTTTCCGGACGATTACCTTGTAGTAATCGATGAGTCTCATGCTACATTACCACAAATTCGGGGAATGTACAACGGAGATAAAGCAAGAAAACAAATGCTTGTTGATCATGGATTTAGATTACCGTCTGCACTCGATAACCGCCCGCTTAAATTTGAAGAGTTTGAAAAGAAAACTGGACAAAAGGTGTATGTTTCTGCAACCCCTGGTCCATATGAAATGGAACATACGAAAGAAATAGTCGAGCAAATTATTCGACCGACCGGGTTATTAGATCCGAAAATCGACGTTCGACCAATTGAAGGTCAAATTGATGATCTCATTGGAGAAATTAATCAACGAATTGAGCGAGATGAACGAGTATTAATAACAACTTTAACAAAACGAATGGCAGAAGATTTAACGGACTACTTAAAAGAACTTAATTTAAAAGTAGCATACTTGCATTCCGAAGTTAAAACACTCGAGCGCATCGAAATTATCCGCGATTTACGTGTAAGGAAATATGATGTAATAGTTGGAATTAACTTGCTTAGAGAAGGGCTGGACATCCCGGAGGTTTCGCTTGTAGCAATTTTAGATGCGGATAAGGAAGGCTTCCTTCGTTCGGAACGTTCCCTAATTCAAACGTCTGGACGGGCAGCGCGTAACGAAAATGGTCAAGTAATTATGTATGCAGACAATATAACAAAATCAATGCAAGTGGCAATAGATGAGACGAATCGTCGTCGTAAAATTCAAGAGGAATTTAACAAAAAGCACGGAATTACACCGAAAACCGTTAAGAAAGAAGTTCGTGATTTAATACGAGCAACCCATGTTGCGGAAGATGAAGAAGTATATACAGATCAAGGTTTAGCGGAAGTTATAAACATGCCGAAAAAAGATCGGGAAAAAGTGGTCGAACAGATGGAAAAAGAAATGCGAGAAGCGGCAAAAGAGCTTAATTTTGAACGAGCAACTGAACTTCGTGATATCATTTTTGAACTTAAAGTAGAAGGCTAATAGGTTGGAAGGATGAAAGCAAATCATGCCTGGAAAAAAAATAAAAATTCGTGGCGCAAGAGCCCATAATTTAAAAAATATTGATATTGATATACCAAAAAACAAATTAGTTGTAGTTACCGGATTATCAGGTTCAGGTAAATCATCGCTAGCCTTCGATACAATTTATGCAGAAGGTCAGCGTCGGTATGTAGAATCATTATCTGCCTACGCAAGGCAATTTTTGGGGCAGATGGATAAGCCGGATGTTGATACGATTGAAGGGTTATCTCCGGCGATCTCTATCGACCAGAAGACAACAAGTAAAAATCCGCGTTCGACTGTTGCGACAGTAACAGAAATTTATGATTATTTACGGTTATTGTACGCGCGTGTTGGTCGCCCTGTTTGTCCAATTCATGGTATCGAAATTTCCTCACAAACTGTTCAACAAATGGTTGATCAAGTGATGGGCTATTCGGAGCGGACGCGGATTCAAATTCTTGCTCCAGTTGTATCCGGAAGAAAAGGTGAGCATGTAAAATTGCTCGAAAACCTACAGCAAGAAGGTTACGTACGTATCCGAGTAGATGGTGAGATGCGTGAAGTAACAGAAGAAATCAAACTTGATAAAAATAAAAAACATTCCATCGAAGTTGTTGTTGACCGAATTATTTTAAAAGATGGTGTGGAAGGCCGTTTAACAGACTCTCTAGAAACGGCACTCCCATTGGGTGAAGGACGAGTCATTATTGATATTATTGGGGAAGAAGAAATTGTCATGAACGAAAGTCATGCATGTCCAGCGTGTGGTTTTTCAATTGATGAACTAGAACCACGACTGTTTTCATTCAACGCTCCATATGGCGCATGTCCGACATGTGATGGACTTGGGACGAATTTAGAAGTCGATCTCGATCTTGTTATTCCGGATTGGACATTATCATTAAACGAAGGGGCAATTGAGGCTTGGGAGCCAATTAGTTCTCAGTACTATCCGCAATTACTAAAAAGTGTTTGTAATCATTATGGAATTGATATGGATATTCCCGTAAAAGATATACCGAAAAAACAGATGGATAAAATTTTATACGGTAGTGGCCGCGAATATATTACGTTTCATTATGTCAGTGATTTCGGCAGAGAAAGGAATAATCGAATTCAGTTTGAAGGAGTTGTTGGAAATATTGCTCGCCGTTATCGGGAAACCTCCTCTGATTTTACACGTGAGTCATTGGAAAAATATATGGCAGAAAATGCTTGTCCTACTTGTGATGGGTATCGCTTAAATACAGAAGCGCTTGCTGTCTTTGTTGCTGATAAACATATTGGACAAGTCACAGAATTATCGATAAAAGAAGCCTATGAGTTTTTCCAAATGCTTGAATTAAATGAAAAAGATGCTCAAATTGCAAAAATGGTCTTAAAAGAAATTAATGACCGACTACTATTCTTGATGAATGTTGGCCTCAATTATTTAACGATGGCTCGCTCTTCCGGAACATTATCTGGTGGAGAAGCACAGCGAATTCGTCTTGCCACACAAATTGGTTCTGCTTTAACAGGAGTTTTATATGTACTAGATGAGCCATCAATAGGGTTGCATCAACGTGATAATGATCGTTTAATCCAGACTATGCAACATATGCGTGATTTAGATAATACGTTAATTGTCGTCGAACATGATGAAGATACAATGCTTGCTGCGGACTGGATTGTCGATATCGGCCCTGGTGCTGGTGATCATGGTGGCGAAATTGTAGCGAATGGTACGCCAAAAAGTATTATGAAAAATTCAAAATCATTAACCGGAAAATATTTGTCTGGAAAAGAATTTATTGCACTTCCGACTGAGCGGCGTCCGCTTGATGATCGATACATTGAAGTTTTCGGTGCCGAAGAAAATAATTTAAAAAATGTCGATGTTCGATTTCCGATCGGTGTGATGACCGTTGTAACAGGCGTTTCTGGTTCAGGAAAAAGTACACTCGTCAACGAGATTCTGTATAAGTCTTTGGCAAAATATTTATATAAAGGTAAACATCGTCCAGGTATACATGAAAAAATAAATGGGTTAGAGTTTATTGATAAAGTGATCGATATTAACCAAGCGCCGATAGGTAGAACACCACGTTCTAATCCTGCAACATACACAGGAGTGTTCGATGACATTCGAGATGTTTTTGCGCAAACAAATGAAGCGAAAATTCGTGGTTATCAAAAAGGGCGATTTAGCTTTAACGTAAAAGGTGGACGTTGTGAAGCATGTCGTGGGGATGGAATTTTAAAAATTGAAATGCATTTTTTACCAGATGTCTATGTTCCTTGTGAAGTTTGTGAAGGTAAAAGGTATAACCGTGAAACATTAGAGATTAAATTTAAAGGGAAAAATATTGCTGAAGTATTAGATATGCGAGTAGAAGAAGCAGTGGATTTTTTCAGTAATATTCCGAAAATAAAAAGAAAGTTGCAGACTGTATTTGATGTCGGGTTAGGCTATATCAAACTAGGTCAACCTGCTACGACGCTATCTGGCGGTGAAGCCCAACGTGTAAAACTCGCGAGCGAACTTCATAAACGTTCGAATGGCAAAACAGTCTATATTTTAGATGAACCGACAACTGGACTACATGCTGATGATATTAAACGTCTTTTGGCTGTGTTGCAGCGCCTTGTTGATAATGGTGATACGGTAATTATTATTGAACATAATTTAGATGTGATTAAAACTGCTGACCATATTATCGATCTCGGTCCTGAAGGTGGAGATGGTGGAGGACAAATCATTGCTACTGGAACACCTGAAGAAATTACAGAAGTAGAAGAATCATTCACTGGTCAGTATTTAAAACAAATAATTGAACGTGATTGCGATAGAATGGAAGCAACTATTAAAGAAAAAATAAAGAAAGCTTAAGTAAGAAGAGGTTACCGAAATTCAGGTAGCCTTTTTAATTATTTGTAATGAATTAGCTCAAATCGAGGTAGGAGTTGCTCAAGTTGAAAGTTGCTTAAAGGTTGAATTACTCAAGCTAAGTGAAACCGAGCATAGTTGAAATTGTGTTTTATATCACAAAATGTTCAATCATAAATTTTGACGTCTGTTCACTTTATTTGTAAGCTAAAAAGAGGATGAATAGAGGAGGTCTTTGTGCATGGAAGCTATTATAATAGAGAAAGTACAAAAAGAACTTAATCAATTAAAAAACAAGCCAATATATATTCATTTAGAAACAACAAATGGTGCATACGCAAGTCATTTTGGAAATAAAGGAGTTAATGTTGGTGCCTACATTCGTAATGCGCAAATTACGTTTACAGAAGCAGTTATTAAAGGTGATATTGGACACCGAGTTGGTCTGAAAACAGAACTCGGATGGGTTTATGCAGAGGGGTTAATGGATTATGAAATATACGAAGATAAATTACTTTTAGCAGGTCATGATCCTGAAGGAAGATTAATGGTCGCTTTACAACTAAGTGAAACGCCGTTTAAATAAATAATAAATGAGGGAATAAAATGGAGAATCAGAAACATGTCGTAATTATTTATCCGCATCCTGATGATGAATCGTTTGGCGCTGCAGGAACTATATATCAGTTTCGGAAACAAGGTGTTCCTGTTACGTATTTATGTGGAACCTTAGGTGAAATGGGAAGGAATATGGGAACACCTCCATTTGCGAATCGAGAAACTTTGTCTAAAATTCGTGAAAAAGAACTAAAAGAAGCATGTAAGTTTTTAGGTATTGACTATCGTTTGTTAAGGTATAGGGATAAAACGATTGAGTTTGAGAATAAAACAAAGGTAGCAAAACATATTAAAGAAGTTTTAGAAGATATTGAGCCAACACTTGTTATTACGCATTATCCAGAACATGGCATTCATCCAGATCATAACGCCCTTGGAGAGGCAACGATTGAAGCGGTACGCCTGATGGATGCAGAGAAGCGTCCAACAGTATGGGCATCAGCAATTACGCCTGATTTTGAGCGAGTACTTGGTGAACCGGATGTTGTCATACCAGTGGAAGATGAGCGTTTTGATTTTAAATTAGAAGCGATTATGAAACATAAATCACAAGCTGAAGGTATGTTGAAAAAAATGCAAGATATGCCGGATGAAATGAAAATATATATAGAAGGCTTAAAAGAACGACTAGGAAAAGAGCGCTTTTTTATTTGGAAGTTTGATTGATCGCAAATTAGATACACCAATAAAAAATACAAAAGAGGAGTTATTATTATGATGCGAATTTTTCTTGGTTGGTTTACCTCGGTCTTTTTAAATGCAATAGCTTTAATAGCGGTAGCGCAGCTGTTTGAATCTTTCTATATAAAAGATTTTCAAACGGCATTAATTGCAAGTATCGTCTTATCAATTTTAAATTTTATTGTCAGACCGATTTTAATTGTTCTAACATTACCAATAACTATTATGACGTTTGGTTTTTTCATCCTCATAATTAATGCTATTACCTTAATGATTACACAAAATTTGATGGGAGAAGCGTTTATTATTGATGGATTTGGTGTAGCATTTTTAGCTTCAATATTAATTTCGTTAATTACTATTTTTCTGCAGAAGTTGATAGGGGATACAGTAAAACAATCATAACAGCCTTGGGATGGGAAGGAGGGAGATCTTTTTTCCATCTTTTTTATTAAGGAGATGTTCAAAAGATTCAGCAAACGTCTAAGCAATTATTTCCAGTTGGACATCTCCTCAAATTTAGCTACTTCGACTGTTACGTACATCATCATAAAAAACCCGTCCATCAAAAATATTTTTTAATGAGAAGAACGAAAATCCAGAGTCATTATATCCGACCTTGGTCTATTCAATCCAGTACATAAAGGAAATGGATGGAAAAGTTATTAATAGATAATTTCTTATATAAACGGTAAAATTAAGGATGAACTATTTTTTTCTTATCATATTATAAAACAATGCAGCTTATCTAGGGGGGAACATAGGATGCGAGTTGTGCGAACCAAAGATTTGTTAGATAATTTTAATTTAACATTGGTAGCAGGAGAAGATGGAATTCATCGAGAAATTACCTCTAACGACATATCAAGACCCGCATTTGAAATGACCGGTTTTTTTGAATATTACCCGAAAGAACGAATTCAAATTATTGGCAAAACAGAGATGAATTATTTTCTAAACTTATCGGAAGAGGAACAACGAGATCGGGCAGAACGGCTTTGTACAGATATTACCCCTGGAATTGTTGTATCTAATTGGATGGATATACCTGATGTATTAATGGTAGCTGCCAATGATGCAGGTGTTCCAATACTAAAATCACCCCGAACGACAAATAGGGTAATTGTTCGGATTACGAATTATTTAGGAGCAAAATTTGCACCTTCTACAGCGTTACACGGTGTTTTAGTTGATATTTATGGAGTCGGTGTTCTAATAATGGGACAAAGTGGTGTAGGTAAAAGTGAAACCGCACTTGAATTAGTAAAAAGAGGTCACCGATTAGTAGCAGATGATAGTGTGGAAATAAGACAAGAAGATTACGATACATTAATTGGAAATGCACCGCCTTTAATTGAACATCTTCTTGAAATACGCGGTCTAGGCATTTTGAATATTATGACATTATTTGGTGCGGGAGCGGTAAAAAGTTATAAACGAATTTCATACATTGTTCAGTTGGAATTATGGGATGACAAAAAGCAATATGAACGCCTGGGAATTGAGGAAGAAACGATGAAAATTATGGATGTCCGGATCCCAAAGGCAATCATTCCGGTACGTCCAGGTAGAAATTTAGCAGTCATTATTGAAGTTGCTGCAATGAATTTTCGCTTAAAGCGAATGGGAGTGAACGCAGCGGAAGACTTTTCAGATCAGTTGGCAACGATGATTCAACAGAATAATGAGAATAATTATTAAAAAGTTCGAGTATAATTATAAAATTTAAATTGTAAACTCGATCAGGAGTGATTTATTTGACTTGTGAAGCTGAAGCATTAAATCGTGTATTTCTCCAAGTTGGTCCTATCTCCATCTATTGGTATGGTGTCATTATTGCATCAGGACTTTTTCTTGGACTATATTTAGCGACAAAAGAAGCAGATCGGCTCGGTCTGAAAAAAGATTTAATTACAGATTTAATTGTGTTTGCTGCACCGATTGCGATTATTTTTGCTCGTATTTATTATGTTATTTTTGAATGGGAAAATTACCGCGGTGCTTCTTTTATATCTTTAATTGCTGTTTGGGAAGGCGGAATTGCAATCCACGGTGCGCTAATTGGGGCTGTTTTGACAGCAATTGTTTATGCACGTGTTAAAGACGTTTCTTTTTGGCAACTGGCTGATATTGTTGCACCGAGCTTAATATTAGGGCAAGCTATTGGACGCTGGGGTAACTTTATGAATCAGGAAGCGCATGGTGGTCCGATTTCTGAAGCGGCTTATCAAAACTTTCATCAATATTTACCGGACTTTATTATGAATCAAATGTGTATCAATGGAGTTTTATATCATCCGACGTTTTTATACGAATCTTTCTGGAATATTTTAGTGTTTATCGGGTTACTTTTACTTAGAAAATATAATCCGCTTCGTGGAGAAATATTCTTAAGTTACATAATTATGTATTCGATTGGTCGTATTTTTATCGAAGGAATGCGAACAGACAGTTTGTTTTTAGGACCAATTAAACAAGCACAATTGTTCTCATTATTACTAATTATTGGAGCAATTATTTTAATAATTTATCGAAGAAAATCAGATAAAGTTGATAGAAAATATGATGGGGCAAAGGTGAAATAATTGCAAGAAGGTTTTATATTTGCATAATGTATAAAGCCTTCTCTCTAGAGTATTACTATGGTAATCATTTTATTGTGGTACTGGTTAAATCCGAATAGAAGATCAAAGGAGTAGAGAAGTTACTTATGAGCATTGAAACAATTTTATTTGATTTGGACGGAACATTGATTGACACAAATGAATTAATTCATCAGTCCTTTGAATATACATTCAATTATTATGGATATTCATTCACACGGGAGGAAATATTACAATTTAATGGTCCGCCTCTTATTAAGACATTTACGGAAATAAATCCAGATCTAGCAGAAGAAATGATCGCAACTTACCGAAAACATAATTTAGAACATCATAATGATTATGTAAAGTTATTTCCAAATGTTAAGGAAACGTTAAAAGAATTGCATGAAGCTGGGAAACGTATGGGAATCGTTTCAGCCAAAATGCGGCTGGGCGTAGAGTTGGGCTTGGAAGTAACTGGAATTAGGTCGTTTTTTGATACGGTTGTTGCTGTTGACGATGTTCAAAACCCGAAGCCCCATCCCGAACCTGTTTTAAGAGGAGCAAAAGCATTGGCAGCAGAACTTAGGTGCTCATTAATGGTTGGGGATAATTATCATGATATAGAGTCTGGTAAAAATGCAGGTGTAAAAACTGCTGGGGTAGCATGGAGCTTAAAGGGAAAAGAATATTTACAGAAATTTAATCCAACATATATGTTAGAAGATATACGAGACTTACTTCCAATTGTGGGAGGGTAAAGGATGCGAAAAACGGATAGATATAAAGTAAAAGATGCAAATTCATTGTGGAGAATTTATAAAACGGTACCTTTTTTGAAAGTGGTAAAAAACTTTATCGTCATTCAAATTGCCCGCTACACTCCGTTTTTAAGTGTAAAAAATTGGTTGTACCGTACATTTCTTAGAATGGATGTTGGAAAGCAAACTTCATTTGCCTTAATGGTGATGCCTGATATCATGTTTCCAGAGAGAATTAAAGTCGGAAATAACAGCATCATCGGATATAACACAACGTTGCTCGCTCATGAATATTTAATTGAAGAATACCGAATTGGTGATGTGATTATTGGAGATAACGTATTAGTAGGTGCCAATACTACGATTTTACCAGGAGTTACAATTGGAGATAATGCTGTTGTCTCAGCAGCCTCACTCGTACATAAAAATGTACCGCCAGGAGCTTTTGTAGGAGGCAACCCAATGAAAATAATTTATACAAAAGAAGAAATGGAAGCAAGGGCAGAGAAAAGCTAATGCGTCTAGCAAGGGAAAAATACAATAAAACTTGGATTATTTCAAACGTTATTTAATATACTAATAGTTTGTGCAATTGTGAGCATATAAATAGACGCACGGTTCACCTTCTTATAAGCTATAGGTAGAAATAGAAATTTAAGTATTGCTGGCATAAAATAAATTACAACGATGGAAGGAAGGATCTTACATGAGTGAAGAGCATATGTATGATGTAATCATTGCAGGAGCAGGACCGGCCGGAATGACAGCTGCAGTTTATGCATCTCGTGCGAATCTTGACACGTTAATGCTTGAGCGAGGTGTTCCAGGAGGACAGATGGCAGACACGGAAGACATTGAAAACTATCCAGGATTTGAAAACATCTTAGGTCAAGAATTATCTACTAAAATGTTTGAACATGCGAAAAAGTTTGGTGCGGGGTACGCTTATGGAGATATTAAAGGTGTAGAAGATCATGGTAGCTATAAAGAAGTAAATGCAGGAAGCAAAACATATAAGACGAGAGCGTTGATAATTACTACTGGTGCACAATATAAAAAATTAGGTGTTCCAGGTGAAACGGAATTAACTGGGCGCGGGGTATCATACTGTGCAGTTTGTGATGGAGCGTTTTTTAAAGAAAAAGAAATTGCGGTTATCGGTGGGGGAGACTCAGCAGTTGAGGAAGGAATTTACCTAACTAGATTTGCAAAAAAAGTAACCATCATTCACCGCCGGGATGAATTACGCGCACAAAAAATTATTCAAGATCGTGCATTTAACAATAATAAAATAGAATTTGTTTGGGACACGATTGTAGAAGAAATAAATGGAGAAAATGGTAAAGTAAGCTATCTCTCTACAAAGAACGTAAAGACTGGGGAAACAGGCAAATTTAAAACGGATGGGGTTTTCGTTTATATCGGTATGTTGCCATTAAGTGAACCTTTTAAATCACTGGGAATTGTCGATGAAGAAGGATACATCCCGACAAATGAAAATATGGAGACAAATGTACCTGGCGTTTTTGCAGCAGGTGATATTCGAGTAAAGGAATTGAGACAAGTTGTGACAGCTACTGGCGATGGAAGTATTGCAGCAGAGCAAGCACAAAAATATATAGAAGAGCTAGCTGAGAAAGTTAAATAAGTTCCATATTAGTACGTGTTCAAAAAGGAGGATAAAAAGGATCAAGAAGTTCGAGGCGGCGCAGTTTCCGTCAGCGGAATGTATGCATTTAGATACATGAGTAGCGGAGAAACAAGCATTCGTGCGAAATTCGTAGTGTCGTTTTTACCAGACTTTTTGAACATCCTTTATTAAAGTAAAAAGTTATTGTGTTTTAACACGCTTGTAATCATTACGAAATATTTGTTAGGTATAATGTATTTAAACTAATTGACCCCCTTTAATAAATTAGTTACTTGCATAGGCATAGACCTATGCCTTTTTTATTTTTTCGATATTGACATCTCATGCATATAATACGATAAAAGTAAGTTCCTTTTGTTGCCGCACACACTTTACGGTATAATAAGTATATATTGAAATAACAATTTTCTTTCATTTACTTGGGGGGAGTAAAATGGCAGGCTTAGAAACGAAACTTATTATTATTACAGGTATGTCAGGCGCCGGAAAAACAGTGGCAATTCAGAGTTTTGAAGATTTAGGTTATTATTGTGTGGATAATTTACCGCCAACATTACTTCCAAAGTTTCTTGAATTAATGAAAGATTCAACAAACAATATTAGAAAAGTTGCGCTCGTTATCGATCTTCGAGGGAGAGAGTTTTTTGATGCATTATATGAATCCCTTGATATTATTGGGGATGAGGATTGGTTGCAGGAACATATTCTGTTTTTAGACGCAACAAATGAAGTACTAGTAAGCAGGTACAAAGAAACAAGAAGATCTCATCCTTTAGATATTGGCGGATTACCGCTAAATGGAATTAAGGAAGAACGGAAGATTTTAGATGAGTTACGTGGGCGTGCGCAGAAGATAATTGATACTACTGATTTAAAACCGAAAGAATTGCGTGAAAAAATTCATCAATTTTATTCAGAGAAAAAGGAAGTTGTTTTTTCTGTACATTTTGTTTCATTTGGGTTTAAATACGGAATTCCAATTGATGCAGATTTAGTTTTTGATGTGCGGTTTTTACCAAATCCATTTTATGTCGAGCATATGCGGCCGTTAACAGGATTTGATAAAGAAGTTTCAGAATATGTATTTAAATGGTCAGAAACAGCAAAATTCAATGAAAAGCTACTTGATTTATTGCGGTTTATAATCCCTCAATATAAAAAAGAAGGTAAATCTCAATTAGTTATTGCAATCGGATGTACTGGTGGACAGCATCGTTCAGTTGCATTGACGGAGTTTTATGCGAAAAGGTTTGCTGAATTTTGTCCGACTCATATTACCCACCGAGATATAAACAAAAGAAAGGGTCATTAATATGACTAATACTACACGACCTAAAATTGTCGTTTTAGGCGGCGGAACAGGTATGCCTGTCTTATTAAGAGGATTAAAGGATTATCCTATTGATTTATCGACGATTGTTACTGTTGCAGATGATGGGGGAAGCACCGGACAACTGCGTGAAATGATCGAAACACCTGCGCCAGGTGATATTCGTAATGTTATTGCATCACTAGCGAATGTCGATCAGGAACTGTACGAACTTTTCCAACACCGATTCAATGTCTCGAATGGATTATCAGGACATTCTTTGGGCAATATTGTATTAATCGCAATGAGCTCAATTACCGGAAATTTTTATGAAGCGGTGAAAGAAGTTTCCGTCATGTTTAATGTGAAAGGGAATATTTATCCAATTGTGAATGAAGCTGTGACACTCCATGCAGAAATGGAAGATGGTACAATTGTATCTGGCGAATCTAAAATACCAATGAAAAATAAAAAGATCAAACGGGTTTTTCTAACTCCTGATCATTTGACGCCAATGCCTAACGTTGTGGAAGCAATTTTAGATGCAGATTTAGTCGTTATTTCACCGGGAAGTTTGTATACAAGTATTTTACCGAATTTGATTATTAAAGATGTCGTCGATGCTTTAAATCAAACAACAGCCAAAACGGTCTACGTTTGTAATATTATGACCCAACCTGGTGAGACGAATGATTTTAGTGCAGCAGACCATGTAAAGGCGATATATAACCATATTGGAAGGAATTCGATCGATTCGATTATTGTTCACAATCAACCGATTGCTAAAAATTTACTAATAGAATATGAGAAACAAAATGCTTCCCCTGTTACATATAATCTTTCTAGTTTAAAACAGCTTGGTTTAGAAGTGTATGAGGAAGATATAATTGATCACAATCATCCAATGATTCGTCATAATACAGAAAAATTAGCTAAAATTATTTTTCAAATGGCATCCGATAAAATAAAGAAATATTAAAGGAATGAAAGACATTGTCATTTACTTCTGAAATAAAAAAAGAATTAATTAATTTGAAAGAAAATGACTGTTGCGTAAAAGCTGAATTAGCAGCGATTATTCGTATGAACGGGGTTATTTCAACACTTGATCCGAATGAGATGTTAGATATTCAAACGGAAAGTGCTGCGATAGCTAGAAGAATATTTACATTATTAAAAGTAGTTTTTAAAGGATCTATAGAGTTACTTGTTCGCAAAAAAATGAAATTAAAAAAGAATAATATTTATATCGTTCGAATTAAAAAAGGAGTCAGCATCCTTTTAGAAACGCTACAAATCGACCACGAACAAGATGGATTTGAACAAACGAATTTAAACCAATCCCTTAAAGAATATTGCTGTAAACGAGCATATTTACGAGGAGCTTTTATTGCGAGAGGATCGATAAACAATCCAGAAACATCTTCCTATCATTTAGAAATGTTTAATTTGGATCAAGATCATAACCAGTTATTATGTCAGTTGCTAAATGAGTTTCAATTACGAGCTCGTGAATTACAACGTAGAAATGGATATATTGTTTACATTAAGGAAGCTGAAAAAATTTCAGAATTTTTAGGGGTTATTGGTGCGAATAATGCATTGTTTAAGTTTGAAGATGTCCGTATCGTTCGAGATATGCGAAATTCTGTAAACCGAATCGTTAATTGTGAAACTGCTAACTTAAATAAGACGATCAGTGCGTCTGTCCGCCAAATAGAAGGTATTAAATATATTAAAAATAATGCTGGACTTGATATTTTACCAGATAAATTAAGAGAGGTTGCAATAACCCGTCTGGAATATCCGGAGGTCACACTAAAAGAGATTGGAGAATTACTTCCATCTGGAAAATTATCAAAATCCGGAGTTAACCACCGTTTAAAAAAGATTGAACAAATTGCGGACAAACTACGGAATGAAAGTGGAACTCAATAGGACAAAATGTGTATTTTCTAGTAAGAAAATGTTATAATAATTGTAATTTGGCAACATATAGATTCAGTATAATTAGTAATTTTTGTAAGAATTAAAATTACCCATCTGACGATAGGAAAGGAGATGATAATGGTGGTAGAAAAATCGGTAGAAGTTTTATTGGAATCAGGTCTACAAGCACGACCCGCAGCACAATTTGTTCAAGAAGCTAATCGATTTACAGCTGATTTATTTTTAGAAAAGGAAGGAAAAAGAATTAACGCGAAAAGTATTATGGGGCTAATGAGTTTAGCCATTACAAAAGGTGAAACGGTTAGATTAATTGCCGACGGCCCAGATGAAGAAGTAGCTCTAAATGAACTTGTTTCATTTATTTCGACGAATTCATAGCTTTATAACACCTTTAATGAATATAATGCACAAGAAAAAAGCACTTTTTGTGCTTATTATATCCCTGTTTTTGTTAGCGCTTACATATGGAAGGGATGTTGTTATACATAAATGACCGCTATAGGATAAGGAAACAGAAACAAATCACTTTTTCCCTCTTCTAAAGACGAACGATTATTGAAAGTTTAGTATTGTTTTATTAAACGATTACGTGTGGATGTAAACTGTGATATAACAATTTATATATCACCACTGGGGAAGATCAACTCGACTTCCAAGACGTCCGAGTTGATTAGCAACGTGTCTATGTATTTAATAAAGCTCAGAAGTACTTCTGAGCTTTATCGTTTGCTATTTACACGGTTGTTTTGTTGTATGACCGATATACATTTTTACTGTTTTTATCCTTATATTCTATCCTCATTCAAAATAGACAATTTCAATATTCAATCATTCTTTATGACTAAAACCAAAAACCGCGTCTACGTCTTCCGCCACAACAGCAACGTCCTCGGCAACCGCAATTTCTTGCTCCTCCAACCCGATTGTCTCCGCAGCCATAGTCTGCTGCTCCTAGGACGTTTTCACCAGGTCCTTCAGATGCTCCTCTAACATCTACTTCTTGCACTCTGTTTTCATAAGATGTCGAATGCGGATAAAAATGTTTATTACGAATCTTGTGATTATTAATAACTCTTGTGTGGGAAGGATGAATATGGCAAACAGTTTCTTCGGAATGGGTGTGTTTTACTTCTTCCCTAGTAGGATATACAACTTTTTTGTCGCATTGGCATCTCCCAGTACAACCACAACTTTTACTCATTATTTTTCTCCTTTCATATTTGTACTCATTTTTAATGTATGTAATAGCTACAATTGTGTATAAGCTACTTACCTACTTTATATCTCCACAATTGTCACAAATAATTCACAAAACATTCTTCAATTGTCTATTTACGATTATTTATATTATGTTATGCTATGTTTGAAATTGTTTAAATGAAACATAATGAATGTAAGTTAGTTTGCTTAACTTCGCTCAAATGAATTACATAAACTTTGACAGAATAGGATGAAGGTAAATGAAAAATTTAATACGCCTTTTATTAATAATTGCTTTACTTACACTTGCCGCATGCGGCGGAAACAAAGTTGAAACAACAATGAATGAACCGGTAGAAGATTTTGAAGCAACAACACAAGATGGAGACAAATTAACGAGGGATGACTTAAAAGGACAATGGCTGGTAGTAGACTTTATTTTTACAAATTGCACAACCGTTTGTCTGCCAATGACGAGTAATATGAAAAAACTACAAGATAAGTTAGAAGAAGCCGAAGTTGAAAACTACCATCTTGTATCATTTTCTGTTGATCCTGACCATGACACTCCAGAAGTATTAACTGAATATGCGGAAGAATACGGTGCAGACTTATCTACTTGGACATTTTTAACCGGATATGATTTTGAGTATATTAAAAATATTTCCGTTAATTCATTTAAAAGTTTACTTGCACCACCTCTTGAAGGGGATGATCAAGTAACACATGGTACTGCCTTCTACCTTGTAAATCCAGACGGTGAAATTATTAAAAAATACGATGGAAAAATAGCCGCAGAAATGGACCAAATTGTGGAAGATTTAAAGAATTTACAATAAGAACTAGTCATTTATAACGATATCATACATAGTTATTATGTATGATGTTTTTTTTGTGTAGATTCGATAAGATATAAATGGTATATATCATACTTTCTTAACGATATGGAGGCGAGACAAATGAAAAGAACTGGAGAGTTCACCCTAACGATTGTCGGGATCGTATTTAATTTAATTGGTGTTGGAGGATTCAGCTTATTTACAACGTTCAGTAAAACGGATTATTTTATGTACAATTTCTTAGGTGCTTATGGTACAGATGAAGATTATCTATTTATTAATATCCTTACAGGTATCGGTTGGTTCCTTTCCATCATTTCTTTATTAGCTTTAATCGCTGGAATTGTTGCTTTGGTATTTTTTAAAGGTGATAAAAAACCGAAAGCAGCTGGAATTATTTTGATTATTACTTCTGTTATTCTAGCACTTGGAACTTTCATGATGGCATTCCTTGCAGCACTCTGTTATTTAATCGCTGGAATCATGGGACTAGTACGGAAACCACCGCAAGCTGAGCCAAAAGAAGTTGTTACTGATTCAGTAACAGAATCATAAAAATTATCAACTATGCGAAACAGGTATCGGATAATTACAACGAATGTGAAATCAATAAAACAAAAAGCAATCGGTATAGTTATAATTACACCGATTGCTTTTTTATTAGCGTGCCCGAGAGGACTCGAACCCCCGACTCTTGGTACCGGAAACCAATGCTCTATCCAGCTGAGCTACGGGCACTTTTGGCATACATTCGATATTATACATTGATGCTCTATTAATTTCAAGTTTTACTATTAAAAAGACTCTTTATACGATAGTTTATTTTTAGGTAAAATTACGTTATACTTTTCATAGCTACAAAATTTTTTGGAAAAGTTCACCTAATATTGTTTAATAAACAACCAGTTGGAGAAGATGGTATTTGTATGAACTTTTATCAGTACATATTGTTTGACCTTTTTTGACCTTATAGTTATGATAAAAACATAGACTAAAACAAATTAGGTGACGTTGATAAAAAAGGAGGATTTTATTATGGTTTTAATACCTACAGTTATTGAACAAACAAATCGCGGTGAACGTGCTTATGACATTTACTCAAGGCTATTAAAAGACCGAATTATTATGTTAGGTAGTGCTATTGATGATAACGTAGCAAACTCTATCGTTGCTCAGTTATTATTTTTAGAAGCAGAAGATTCCAACAAAGATATTTCACTATATATTAACTCTCCAGGCGGTTCGATTACAGCTGGAATGGCTATCTATGATACGATGCAATTCATTAAATCAGATGTTTCTACAATTTGTACTGGGATGGCAGCATCAATGGGGGCATTTTTACTTGCAGCCGGAGCAAAAGGAAAGCGTTATGCTCTGCCAAACAGTGAAGTGATGATTCACCAACCACTTGGTGGGACACAAGGTCAAGCATCTGATATTGAAATTCATGCAAAACGGATTATTCGCATGCGTGAAAAATTAAACCAAATTTTATCTGATCGAACTGGCCAGCCACTTGATGTGATTGAAGCAGATACAGATCGAGATAACTTCATGTCAGCTGAACGTGCTGTTGAATACGGCTTGATCGATAAAGTATTGGAACGAAAAGAAGACGAAAAATAAAGTTTTTAATAAAGCTAGGACAAAAATGTTCTAGTCATAAAAAATCCGACTAACATTCAAATTTAGATTAAAAATTTGATTAGGTCGGATTTTTTGCTTTTTACTAATAATTATCCATAATCTGCGACGTAAGTCTCTGCAAATTAACAATTATAATCAACATCCTAGAAAATCACTGTTATTTGGTTCATAAATTTTTAAAGGGATATTGATTCGCTTTCTAGTTAGTGACAACTCTATGTCAATGTTTCAATCTGTCTTTCACCTTTAGTTGACATGTTATACTGAATGTAGAAACACACTATGTATTATATTGGAGGGCTAAAAATGCATAAAAGAATTCTTGTTGCTTATGATGGATCTCTCTTGAGCCGTAAAGCTATTGAAACAGCAAAATATCAAGCTGCTCAAGAATCAGATTCAGAAGTTCATATTGTCACTGTAATGGATGCCGCCGGGCCGATTACAAATATAAATGTTTCAAGAAGTATTAGCAATGATCTGATCGAAAAATGCCGTCCACAAATGAAAAAAATTGAAGAGGAATTTGAACGTGAGGATATTTCGGTGGTAACCGAAATTATGTTAGCTGAACAAAATGTTCGTCCGGGTAGTTTAATTTGTAAATATGCTAAAATTAATGAAATAGATTTAATAATAATGGGAAGTCGGGGGCTCAGCAACATCCGGAAACTTTTCCTTGGAAGTGTAAGTAATTATGTAGTTCAGAAAGCCGAATGTCCTGTTTTGATTATCAAGTAATCTAATGAATATTCCTATAAAGGGCTGTTTTTTATATGAGTTTCAGAGTTTACACCATGTCATATTAGTAGTTACCTTATTATTTTGAATAAACGTGATCTACGACTCGATAATTATCACTTTCATATAAAATATATACATTCAGTATACATCATTTACTGGATCATTCCCTAGTTTTGATTAATGGACTTTTAAGTAGTTTACCGTTAAGATGATAGATGGACACTTATTTGTAAAAATAAAGGAAGAGATAAATAAATGTTAAAGGCCGTAATTTTTGACTTGGATGATACGCTACTTTGGGATCATAAAAGCGTGAGTGAAGCATTTAAATCAACATGTGAAAAAGTGGTAGAAAAATATAATATAAACCCAGAACAATTAGAAGAACGAGTTCGAAAGCATGCAGAGGAACTTTATCCAACTTTTGAGACATATGAGTTTGTGAGTAATATTGGTATTGGAGCATTTGAAGGAATGTGGGGAGAATTTGAGGACGAAGGAGTAGATTTTAAAAAGCTACGAGAAACAGTTCCCGAATATCGAAGACAAGCTTGGAAAAACGGATTACAAGATTTAGATATTGAAGATGAAGATTTGGCAGAAGAATTGGCAAAAACATTTCCAGAGGAAAGAAAAAAACAAGTTTTTCTATATGATGAAACGTTAGAGGTTTTAGATAATTTAAAAGGAAAATACCAATTATTAATGTTGACAAATGGTTCGCCACATTTACAGCGTACAAAATTATCACTATCCCCTGAGTTGGTACCATATTTTGATCATATTGTCATTTCGGGGGACTTTGGTCAAGGGAAGCCGAATGCGGAAATTTTTAATCATGCGCTTAATTTATTAAATGTTGAAAAAGATGAGGTAATTATGGTAGGGGATAATCCACTAACAGACATTCTAGGTGCTTCAAAAATTGGTATTGATTCTATCTGGATCAATCATCATGACCGTGAACTAATGGAAGTTACCCCAACATATGAAGTGGGAAGACTTCGAGAAATTATGCCGATTATAAAAACCTTATCGGAAGAATAATTTAGCGAAAAGATAAAATCATTCATGGTTTTATCTTTTTCTTTAGATTTAGCAGGATTTTACGTCATTCTATCTATATTTTAAAAAAATTACATACTAAACGAAGAACTATCTAAAAGTGCGTGTTCAAAAAGGATAAAAAGGATCAAAAAGTTCGAGGAGGCGCGGTTTCGAGCAGCGGACTTTCACAGGATGTGATGATTTCCGTGTTGCCCACAGGACGTGGGCGGTTTTAACGGAAGATCCCCTGCTACATTTAGATACATGAGCAAAGATCTGGCACGCAGGAAAAGTGTTCTTCTTTTCCAAGGAAACGCTTCTAGCACACAAAAAAGTGCTTTCCTTTTCCAAGGAGCGGAGATGCAAGCATTCGTGCGAAATTCGCAGTGTCATTTTTACCGGTCTTTTTGAACATCCTCTAAGTCTAACTAAAAGAATAGGGGTGATAATTATGGGTTGGGTTTATGTTTTTTTGGCTGCTTTCGTTGAAATATTTTGGGTGCTTGGATTAAAATATTCAACTAATTTTTTAATGTGGACGGGAACAGTGGTTACGTTAATTTTTAGTTTTTATTTTATTATTAAAGCATGCGATCTTTTACCATCCGGAACGGTGTACGCAGTTTTTACAGGGTCAGGTGCCGCCGCAATTGCAATTATTGACTTTACTTTGTTGGGGTCAGAGTTTTCAATAGGACAAGCATTTTGTATCGGTTTAATTATAATCGGTGTAGTCGGCATTCAATTAACGACGAACAACAAGGAATCCAAACAAGTTCTTTCAGGAAGGGCAGGTAATTAAATGGCCTGGATGTACCTTGTCATTGCTAGTTTTGGAGAAATATTTGGCGTAGCTAGTATAAATGTTTTTTTGAAAAAAAGAAACTTTTTCTGGCTACTAATTCTCGTTTTATGCTTTACTTTTGGTTTCACTTTTTTAGGGTTAGCGATGAGAGAAATTCCGCTCGGTACTGCTTATGCAATTTGGACAGGACTTGGTGCAACGGGAGCAGTGATTATGGGAATTTTCTTTTTTAAAGAGTCGGCCAGTTTATTACGAATTATATTTTTGACCTGTATTATAACGGGGGCAGTGGGACTAAAAATGATCGGATAAAAAAGGACAGTGAATTTACTGTCCTTTTCTTAGCTATATAAATCCCAAGCGAGTTTTACGGAATCGATAATATAATCCGCCACCTCTTCTTCATTAAAGTTATCTGTTACTAACTTGGAGTTATGATCCTCATATAAAGTTTTCCGTTCATTAAACAATGTTTCGATATCATCAATGGATCGGTTTTGCAAAACAGGGCGACTGTCCACAAGCATATGCAGTCGTTCTTTCCAGGAGTCCCATGAGATATCTAAGTAAAAAACGATACTGTGATCAAGGCAGGCATTGCGAATGTCTTCTTGCATAAAAGCGCCACCACCAAGTGAAATAACTTTTAATGGTTGTTTACAATAGTGGAGAACATATTCTTTTTCTTTTTCCCTAAATGCGGCTTCTCCAATTTTTTTGAAAATTTCAGTCGTCGGCATTCCAAACTCTTTTTCAATTTCTTGGTCAATATCAATAAAGTCGCGGTATAGTTTTTTCGCAACAAGTTGGGCAACTGTCGTTTTACCAACGCCCATAAAGCCGATAAAAACAAGACTTTTTTCTCTTACTGAGTGAAGTCCTTTATTCATCTTTTACTCCTTACCACCTTTGTTGGCAGATAAGATAGTATAAAACTTTCCTACTGCATAAGTGCAACTAATGCTTTCGCCAAGGCTTGGCGATAAGCCAAGTTTCCTAACTACTCATTCACCAATTCGTTAAAAGCAGTTGTAACTTTTTCACGTCCTTCTACGATGCGTGGATGAAACTGGATTGTAGCGGCTTGGCGAGTTGTTTTAACATCATTCTTTGCCGCTAGTAACTTTTCATTGATTTCAGGGTGGTTCGTTTCTTTCTTAACGATAGACAAACCTGCAACGGTTCCTTGTTCACGAGCTACTTTTGCACTTTCAATCCCAGTAATATTTCCTGCAACGTAAATGCCCTCGATTGGCGTTTCCATTTTTTCATTATGAACTGGTACATGACCACCAAGTTCTTCAGAATATTGGAAAGGACAACCAGCAACTGCAGCAAGTTCCGCTAACGGATACAAACCACCAGCGATACAAACGAAATCAACCGGAATTTCCTCTTCTGTTCCACGAATAATATCTCCATCCATTGTTACATCAACCATCGTAACGGATTCAACCTTGTCTGTACCGTTAATCTGTTTGATTGCTTTACGCAGATGGATCGGCATATCCCACATCTTGATTCCGTCTTTCGGATAAAATTGCAGTGCTAAATTTTGAACGAATTTAAATTTAGCAAACTTGCTACCAAACTTAATGAACGCAGATGGCGCTAAATGTGCGATTCGCACCAGACGTTCCATTACCTGTCTTGGATTTGCCTGATCTTCTGAAACGACATTACGAGCAGGAAGCACCATGCTATGCAGATCAATTCCGGCAAGTTGCAGTTCACGAGCAATTGCTGCGGATAAAACGTTTACGCCAACGACAATACCTTTACCGCCAACGCTTACACGATGCACATTGGTCATTACTTGTGCTGCACCAATCGACATGACACCTGGAAGTGTCCAACCAGGAATAGGAGCTGCTGATTCTGCTGCACCTGTTGCGATGAGTACATTTTTTGCAGCGAAAAATTCTTTTGTAGTATGTATGACGAAATGATCGTCCAATGTTTCAATATGGTGAACAGATACACCTAACCGAATATCAGTATTAACTTTTTCGGCTTTTTCTTTTAAAGCTTCACTTTCTTTCATTCCATTCCACCATTCACCGCTTGGTTCTTGGTGTAGTTGCCCAAGCAACCGACCACCGGTTTTTGGGAATTCATCTAGAACGACAACGCTTAAATCATTTTCTCTACATTGGATTGCAGCAGATAAACCTGCTGGTCCTGCACCGATTATAACAACATCATTCATTTGCATTCTTTTTTTGTTCCTCCCGTCGCTTGAATTCTGCATACGTTCTTGGAAGTTCTCCTTCGTTATTCGGATTCAAAGGATCTGGTTGAACTTTTCCACTTTCTACAACCATGTTTTCATGAATTGGAGTAAGACAAGCACGTATATTTGTAGTATCATCTACTGTTACGCGACATTCGTAACAATGACCAATATTACAATAAATTCCCCTTGGAGTTCCAGACTCTTCGTGTTTACGGAGAGTACGTATTCCATTTGCTAATAAAGCTGATGCAATTGTATCATTTTCAAAACCTTCATATGCTTTACCATCGAATTGGAACGTTACCTTTTTCTGCTTGTCCAATTGACCTAAAACCGGATGATTTTCTATTCTTTTACTCATCTTTAGCAGCACCTCCCAAATCTGTTATAGATAATGGCCTTACTGGAGGAGCGACTTTTAACGGAATAGCATTGGTTGGGTCTTCTTTAGTCAAATTGGTTAATACTTTATCGACTGCTGGGCGACAAGTACGTCCACCACAAAAACCCATTCCTGCCCTTGTCCGTAATTTTAGTTCTCGTGCAGAACAATTGTATTTTTTGGCTGTTTCCTCTAAATCTTTTAAAGAAACTTCTTCACATCGACATATGATTAAATCTCGCATCATAGGCCTCCTTACTTAAGAAATTTAAATAATTACTACTAATATTTATATTCTAACACAAAATATAATTTAAATTATGTTATTATAGGTTTAGAGTAAAATTTTTCTTAATTTTTTGCGCTGGAGGTTGTAGCTTATGAGTACTAAAAACTATGAAGTGGCTGTAATAGGTGGCGGTATTGTTGGATGTGCGGTCGCTTACTACATTGCTGAATCTGGGCTCGATTGTATTTTAATCGAAAAAAATGACATTGCAAGTGGTACAAGCTCTCGTTGTGACGGTAACCTAACAATTGTTGACAAGGATCCAGGATTTGACAGTCATATGTCTTTAGTTAGTCAGGAACTGATTGAGGATCTTCACCATAAATTAAATCTGCCGTTTGAATACAGAAAACATGGCAGTATATTAGTTTGTGATAACGATGATGAAATGCAAGCGGCAGCTGATTGGGTAAAAACACAACGCGAGAGTGGCTTGAAATTTAATGTATTGGACCAGAAAGATATTCGGAATGAATCACCATTTTTCGCCCATGATATTCCGGGGGGACTTGAGTGTGAAACTGATTCGCTAATTAACCCTTATCTTTTCTGTTATTCTTTAATCGAAAAAGCTCAAGGTTCATTTGGATTGGATGTAAAAATACAGGCAGAAGTTACAAATATTATCAAAGACGATGACTTTACAATCGAAACAACGAATGGCAATGTTCGTGCTAAAAAAGTTGTAAACGCTGCAGGAGTATGGGCGCCATTTATTGGTAAAATGCTTGATCTAGATATTCCCATTATTCCGCGTAAAGGGCATATCCTTGTTGGATCAAGACAAGAGCCGGTTATGATGCGTAATGTAATGGAATTTGGTTATCTCATGAATAAATTCGGTCGTGAGCGTATTGCTGATGAACGTACTGCTGAACATGGGGTAGCACTTGTACTCGAACCGACTGAGAGTCAAAACTTCCTCCTTGGAAGCAGCCGTCAGTTTGTGGGTTATGACAGCTCCATTGATATTCAGGTTATCCAGACAATCGCAAAAAGAGGACTTAGATTTTTCCCGAAAATGGATGATTTCAAAATTATCCGATCATACACTGGATTCCGTCCATTTACTGAAGATAATTTACCGATTGTTTCCGATGTTGAAGAAGTGCCAGGCTTTTACATCGCAGCGGGGCATGAAGGTGATGGAATTTGTTTAGCGCCCGTGACCGGGAAATTAACCGCGGATATCGTTAATGAAAAATCAGAAACGATTATCCCGAAAGAACCACTTCGTTTTAATCGCTTTGAAAAATCGAAGGTACTTTCCTAATCGGATAAAAAGTTGTGCGTGAAAACCTTATCAACGATTTACAATAACCGGTTTTCACGCACTATTTTGTTCGTTATAAAAGCATAAACTTGGCTTGAGTAACGAAGGCTTAACGGTTATCCTTAATCACTGGTAAAACATAACACTCGACTTTAACTTTAATGAAAATACTAATACGATACGTATATTACAACAACATATAGGAGGTTTGAAAATGCTTAGAGTATTAAAAATCGGTTTTGCTTTTATTGGCGTAATTGTAGGTGCAGGGTTTGCATCAGGTCAAGAGATTTTACAGTACTTTACTAGTTTCGGTTACAAAGGAACATTTGCTGCAATTGTTGCAACTGCTTTATTTGCTTATTTAGGAATGGTGTTAGCAAATATTGGAAGCCGTTTACAAGCGGATTCTCATAAGTCGGCAATTTATGAAATTAGCGGACGTTATTTAGGTGTTATTGTAGACGCTATCATTGTATTTACATTATTTGGTGTTGGGGTTGTTATGATTGCCGGAGCAGGTTCAACAGTTAACCAACAGTTTGGATTGCCTGTGTTTGTAGGAAGTTTAATTATGACAGTTATCGTTGCACTTTCAATGATGTTAAAAGTGGATAAAGTTGTTGCTGTTATTGCAAGTATTACACCATTCCTATTGCTATTTATCGTTATTATTTCAATTTATAGTTTTGGTACAATGGATGCATCCTTTGCTGAATTAAAACCGATTGCAGAAAGTCAGCCGAAGTCTTTTCCGAACTGGTTTGTTTCTGCAATAAATTATGTATCCTTTAATATTGCTGTTGGAGCTGGAATGGCACTCATTACAGGAGGAGCAGAGAAAGATTCTCGGATCGCTGGAATTGGTGGGTTAGTCGGAGGTCTTGGAATAGGTCTTATGATTATATTAGCACACTTAGCAATTTTTTCAAAAATTGATGTCGTTGCAGCGTTTGATTTGCCATTGTTAAAGATTGTTGATGATATTTCTCCAGTGCTTGCTATTTTCTTTGCAATTATTATATTCGGCATGATCTTTAATACTGCTCTCGGTATGTTTTATGGTTTTGTCGCTAGATTTTTTGAAATGGACACAAAGAAAGCTTATATTGCTACGGTTATTACTTTAGTAATTGGATTTATTCTTAGTTTTGTAGGATTTACAACACTAGTTGCCAAATTCTATTCTACAATTGGATATTTAGGCCTGTTTCTAATCTTCGCATTAATTTATGCACCGTTTAAGCTAAAACGGGCGGGAAAATAACTACACAGAAAAATATAAATTAATCGATTTCGCAAAAAATTAAGATGTTTTTTCTCAAATAAAGAATAAGGTTGTTCCTGGAATGGGAGCAACCTTATTTTTTCTTTGAGGCGTTACTAAAATGAGATTTGTATACTCAAAAGACGAATAATGATAAGGCAGAGACTTGGCTTGGCGAGCTAATTTGTGGAAACAAACTGAGATAAAACGATTTATCACCATTGGGGAAGTGAATCGACCTTCAAGATGTTGAATCTATTTGCAACAAGTCGAGTCATTTTCTAAAACGTTGAGTTGATTGGTAACAAGTCGAGTCATTTTCTAAAACGTTGAGTCGATTGGTAACATGCAGAGTTATTTTCCAAACCGTCGAGTCGATTGACAACATGCAGAGTCATTTTCCAAGCCATCGAGATGATTCATTACTATGCAGAGCCTTATATATTGAAACGAGTCTTCTTTATGATACAAGTTGCTACTATGCTAATATTAAGTATGGAAAATAATTTGAAGCAGGTGACGTCGTGCGTAAAATTGCTAATTATATATTGACATATAAATTTCTCGTTTTTATGATCTTTCTGTTTATTTTTGTTCAGGCGTTAACACAACTTTATTTACCGACATTGATGGGGAATATTGTTGATAATGGGGTTGTGACAGGCGATATACCATACATTTGGAAAATTGGCTCGATGATGCTCGTTGTGGCTGCTGTCGGTATCGTGATGTCTATAGTCATTAGTCACTATGCGGCAAAAGTTGCGATGAGTGTTGGGCGAGATATTCGGGAAGATGTGTTTACACATGTGAGTAAATTTTCCCTTTCAGAGTTTGATACGATTGGTACGGCATCTTTAATTACTAGAACGACAAATGATGTGACACAAATTCAGCAGGCAACAGTTATGATGTTGCGAATGGTTTTAACAGCACCGTTTATGCTTGTTGGCGGACTTATTATGGCTTTATCTAAAGATGCAAAACTGTCATTCGTTATTTTATTTGCTATCCCGTTTATTGCGTTGGCGATTTGGGTCATTTTGAAAAAAGGATACCCGCTTTTTCAAGGAGTACAGAAGCGGCTGGATCGACTCAATATGGTGTTTCGGGAAAATTTGACTGGAATCCGTGTGATTAGAGCATTTGCAAAAGGGCAGGCAGAGCGAAAACGACTGAAAGATGCGAATACAGATCTAACGGATATTTCGATTAAAGTAAATCGGCTCATGGCGTTTACAATGCCACTAATGATGTTACTGATGAATATGACGATTGTGCTTATTATTTGGTTCGGAGGATTGCGTATTGATAGTGGAAATATGCAAATAGGAGATTTGATGGCGTTTATCCAATATGTCATGCTTATTATGTCTGCACTTATGATGGCGTCGATGATGTTTGTTATTTTACCGAGAGCATCTGTTTCTGCGAGCAGGATACAGGAAGTAATGGAGATGGAGCGTATGGTACCTAAAGAAGGGAATACATCTCCCGTTTCGGCACAGGCTTCAGTTGCATTTTGTGATGTGACGTTTTATTATCCCGGAGCAGAGGAACCGGCACTTGAAGGTATTTCTTTTACGGCCAAGGCCGGGAAGGTGACAGCGATTATCGGTGGGACTGGGTCAGGTAAAACGACGTTAGTTAATCTCATCCCTAGATTTTTTGAAATCTCTGCAGGCAAAATTTTGTTAAATGGTGTGGACATTCATGAGACAAGATTAACGGAGATTAGGGAAAAAATTGGTCTTATTCCACAGAAAGCGTTACTTTTTTCTGGTTCTGTATCGGAAAATATTCGTTTTGGAAAAGGAGATGCGACTGAAGAAGAAATAAGGCATGCAGCAGAAATTGCGCAAGCAGATGAATTTATTCGTAACTTGTCGGACGGGTATGATTCTGAGATTGAACAAGGTGGAGCGAATTTGTCTGGAGGACAAAAACAGCGTTTATCGATTGCGCGAGCACTTGTTAGAAAACCGGATATATGTATTTTTGATGATAGTTTCTCTGCGCTCGATTATAAAACTGACAAGAAACTGCGTGAAGCACTCAGAAATGAAATAGAGGATAGTGTCATGATTGTTGTTGCGCAACGAGTCAGTACGATTATGGATGCAGATCAAATTATTGTCCTGGAAAAAGGAAAAATGGTCGGCCTTGGTACACATAAGGAATTGTTACAAACGAATAAGGTGTATCAAGAAATTGTTGCCTCCCAGTTTGGAGAGGGGGAGATCGCATGACGAAGGAAAAACGACAACCATCAGGTCCGCGTGGACATGGTGGGATGCTCGTTGGGCTTGATAAACCGAAAAATTTCAAGAAAACGTTTCGGCGTTTGCTTGCATATTTGAAACCGCGGCGAATGAGTTTGCTGCTCGTTGTCGTTGCAGCCATTTTAGGAACTGTTTTTAGTGTAATAGGTCCAATGGTAATGGGAAGTACGATTACAGTTTTATTTGAAGGTGCCTACGCAAAATTTCAAGGAATTCCAGGTGCAGCGATTGATTTTTCAAAAATTGCTCTCCTTTTATTGTTACTTGCAGGTCTTTATCTATTTAGTAGTGTGTTTCAATTTTTTCAACAATACATTATGGCCGGTGTTTCGCAAAAAACGGTTTATGATTTACGTGAAGATGTGTTTGGGAAAATGAATCATTTGCCGCTTTCTTATTTTGACGGTCGTTCCCATGGTGATATATTAAGCCGGGTAACGAATGATATCGATACGATCGCAACGACTTTGCAGCAAAGTTTAACGTCATTTATTACATCATTCGTTACGATCATCGGAATTATGGTGATGATGTTATGGATTAGCCCGTTACTAACAGTCATTGCGGTCATTAGCATTCCACTTTCATTATTTGTCATAAGGCCTTTACTAAAAAGGTCACAAAAACATTTTGGTAAGCAACAAAAGACACTTGGACATTTAAATGGGCATATAGAAGAAATGTATACAGGACATGAAGTTGTAACAGCATTTGGACGGGAAGAAGATTCTATTCATCGATTCAAGAAAATAAATGAAGAGCTGTATGACGCCGGGTGTCGGGCACAGTTTATTTCAGGGATTATTATGCCGCTGATGACTTTTATTGGGAATATTAGTTATGTACTCATCAGTATTGTAGGCGGGATTTTGGTAACTCAGCGAACGATTTCTATCGGGGATATCCAAGCTTTTATAACGTACACGAGACAGTTTTCTCAGCCGATTTCTCAGACGGCAAACATTGCTAATATCATTCAGTCTACGATTGCGGCGGCCGAGCGTGTTTTTGAGTTATTGGACGAAGAGGAAGAAGAACCGGTCCGGAATGCGGTTACGGTAAAACAAACACAAGGTGCTGTACGTTTTGAACATGTTGCTTTTGGGTATAGTAAAGAACTTTTAATAGAAGATTTGAATATCGATGTCGCTCCTGGACAAACTGTCGCAATTGTCGGACCTACTGGAGCAGGGAAGACGACTTTAGTAAATTTACTCATGCGATTTTATGAACTTAATGGTGGACGAATAACGATTGATGGTGTTGATATTACACGGATAGAACGTGATGATTTACGTGGCAAGTTTGGAATGGTGCTGCAGGATACGTGGCTATTTAAAGGAACGATTAAAGAAAATATAGCGTATGGTAAAGATAATGCGAATGATGCAGAAATTTATGAAGCTGCACGTGCTGCTTATGCACATCATTTTATCCAGACATTGCCGGACGGTTATGAGACGATTTTGAATGAAGAAGCGTCGAATATTTCTGAAGGACAAAAACAGCTAATTACAATCGCTCGGGCAATGTTAGCAGATTCTCCAATTATGATATTAGACGAGGCGACATCAAGTGTCGATACACGGACAGAAGTTCATATACAGGAAGCAATGAATACGTTGATGAAAGGACGTACAAGTTTTGTTATCGCACATCGTTTGTCAACGATTAAAGATGCTGATGTTATTTTGGTGATGGACCAAGGTGCTGTAATAGAACAAGGAACACATGAAGAATTATTGAAATTAGACGGATTTTATGCGGAGTTGTATAAGAGTCAGTTTCAAGAAACTGCATGAACGTTTGGTATGTAATTGCCTGAAGGAGGGGGCACTTCAGGCAATTTTTCTATGTTCGTGTAAAGTCTTAAAAAGGGGTGTTTAATGGATCGTACGTAACATGTTTCATAGCTTTTTCGACTTTTCCTTTTGGATGAATGCAGAATCGGGTTCGACCGACAATTTCTGTATCAAGCCCCAAACGATATAATGTATCGGTAATAGCAGGAGCAAAGGAAACAATTCGTTGCGGTGGGTAGTGAAAATTAACATTCCTTCCAAGATAATCCGTTACACTTTTCATCGAATCCCTCCTCGTATCATAACAGTACAATCATTGCGAAAAGTTATAAATTGGGTCATACTTTTAATTAAGTGAAATTGATAGGAGGCTATTTAATGATTAAGCATGCGAAAATTTTATTTAATTCGGAAAGTGTAGAGTTGCAGGATTTTGTTAAAAAATCATCGGGAGATTTTGCTACATTACTTGTTGATAAAGAATTACATATTATCGTGAAAGATGTGTCTAAGAAAAAACAAAAGCTTGATAAAGTTCGGATGATTGCCGGTTCGATCGCTCGTGAACTTATGAAACGTGAAATAGAAAATGCCGAAGTAGATGGTAAGAAATTGAAAACGGCGTTCAGTGAGCTTAATGGCGATAAGACAGTAATTGCTTTTACGGAAGGTTGGTATCTTGGTAGCTATGTGTTCGATAATTATAAAACGGAGAAAAGCGCATCAGCAACTTCTTTGAAGATTACTGGAGTAATTCAATCGCTTTTTGAAGCTGGAAAAACTCGTGCTGAAGCAACAAGCTTTTCACGTGATCTCATGAATGAACTTTCAAGCAAACTTAATCCTGAAACATTTCCAGAAATTTTGCAAGAAGAATTTGCTAACAGTCATGTAGATGTGGTCGTTCACAATAAAGAAAAATTAGAAGATATGGAAATGAATGGACTTCTCGCAGTGAATCGCGGTAGTAAATATGATCCAGCTTTTATTGAACTTCATTATGAAGGGGATGCATCTAAACCTCTAATCGCTCTCGTTGGAAAAGGGGTAACGTTTGATACAGGCGGAATTAGTTTGAAAAATGCGCGTGATTTAAGTGATATGCGCTTGGACATGGGCGGAGCTGCCGCGGTTGCTGGAGCGGTAAAACTTCTTGCAGCATCAAATGCAAATGTGAATGTCGTTGGTCTTATTCAAACGGTAGAAAATATTCCAGACCGCCATTCGATTTTACCTGGAGAAATCATTACCTACAAAACAGGTCAAACAGTTCAAGTCGGAAATACAGATGCTGAAGGACGTCTTATTTTAGCAGATGGATTAATTCGAGCCGGGGAGTTAGGTGCCGATTATGTCGTTGATATTGCTACATTGACTGGTGCAATTTTACGTGCATTAGGTCCGAAAATAGGAGGTGTTTTCGGAGACGAGGAGTTAATGTATCAAATCAAAAATATAGGGGATGAAAACGGTGACTTTGTCTGGCCAATGCCGTTAATTGATGATTATGATAAAACGTTGAAAAGTGATTATGCAGATTTTAGTAATATTAGCACCCAAGGTTCAGCAGGTGCGATTACTGCAGCGTTGTTCTTACGTCGTTTCGTTCCAGAAAATTGCAGGTGGCTCCATGTCGACATGGCCGGAGTAATGGACAGTAAACAAGAAGGCTATTATGGCAACTCATCAACAGGCTATGGTGCCCGTCTTTTGGCTGATTATGTAGTACATGTGTCAAAATAAAATGTAAGGCAAAAAATCGCCTTAATGTTTAAAGTATGTTTTATAAAGGTATGTAATTATTCCCCTATCCAAGCAAAATCTAAAGGAGGCCTTTAAATTACGCTTTGGACAATTATAGGGATCTTAATATAAATATGACACTAGATATAGTGAGTTATATCGGTTATGGATTATTTTTAATTGCTATGATTATTGTTTTAATAGACTCGACCCGGATATTAAATATTGTAATGAGCCGATTTTTCGAATAAAAGAAAATCCGAACTAATTCAAATTTCATGAATGATAGTTCGGATTTTTCTCTAAATAACATAATTTTGTTCTTTATTAACTACCAGGTGCAAGGACTGTTCTTTCCAATATTGCATGTGCTGATTTTCCGGAATAATTCCTCGTTGTTTCTCCAGTAATATTTAGATTTAATTGTTTTTTCATCTCATTTGTTAATTCGGCTGGCCCTGCAAGGTGGGTGTTTTTCCATTTTTGATTACGAGCATAGCGTTCGATTGCTGGGACAATTCGTTTAAACCATCTCGCTTGATTTTCTCGGATTCTTCGGTCAAATTTATCACGATGATTCGTACTGCTTGCAAAAACGCTTCCATATGCAAGACCTTTATACTGTTTCCAATCTTCTTTTTCCAAATCTAATTCGTAATGAGTTTGATGAATTAATTCTCCTAAAGAAGAGGTTAATAGCGTCACTTTATCTCGCTGCAATAAAATGACTCCACTTTTTGAATACTTATCCATAAGTGTTTCCATTTGTTCTTTTGCCGGGCCAACTTTCCACTGAAAATCATTTTCCACGGGGACTTGTAAATGATAAATATACAGATGTTTCATTGAACCAAAACAGATTAAACTATTTGTAAAAGACACTTGATTATTTTTAATCGTTGTATCTACTTTTTTACAAATTTTTTTAAACTCCTTAACTTGCTCGGGATTTGAAGCTGCTACGTACTCTTCCGTTTTACGTAAACCATTTTTCAAACGAATTTTCCAGTCTTCACTTCTAGGGTTCGTATTTAAGTAAACCGTTAGAACATTTCCATCTAATTGATTTAACTCCCTATGAATCTGTTCTGTTTTCCTTGTCACTATCCATTCCCCTTTCACTTAAGTTACGTATTGTATATACTATTCTACCAAAAAAAACAGATAATAGTAAAAAAATTCAATCAAGTTAGACATTTACTTAGCGGAGCGAAAGTAGGATGGACAATGGTTACAAGGCTCCAAAATATTTACTAACAATAAACCACACGGCAATTAAGAGTAAAAATACTGCTATTAAACTGAGCCAGCGAATATTAGTAATTTTTCCTATGATAAAAAGTAAAACTCCTATAATAGCGGTAATAACAATTGGTGTAGTAAAAATAAAACTCTCCTCCCTCCTTTTATGAAGTGGGGCAGAATGAAGCCAAACTCCCTTTTAAAGCAACAGTGCCCTTTAAATAAACCAGGTCTACCTTTATAAAAACAATAACCTCATTGTATCAGATAATTAGCGAGAATAAGCGTAGGAACACGATTAAAGAATAATATGTAGAAGAATAAGAGCAAACAGTGTAAATCCTAAGCTTAAATGTATGATCCGAATCGTGTAAGTTGTTCTCCACCAACGGATCCATCCAGTAATAACTAATAAAAGTAGTGTGATACCTGCTAGGAGCCCACTTAGTAATTTTATATTCGTTAATTGTAATCCAAATAGTGAAATGACAAATGTTGCATGAACGATAATGAAAATAAGGGCAGCTGAACCGGTATATTTATGTAATGGTAACACTTTTTTTGAAAGAGTTGCATATTTTATTTTTCGTTTTCTACTTATTTTGGAGCGGATTGTTGCAAATACCGCATGTCTTGTCCAATTATACAAAAAGAAAAACAGCCCAAGTGCTCCAAAAATAATATGTATGCCTAAATGTCCTGTACTTATTTTCCAAATAGCAAAAAGAAGTAAGCACAAATTTATAAAAAACCACTTACTCATATGTTCACCTTTTTCTCATGTTTACTTGTTGGAATTGCATCGATTTGTAGCGTCCAATGAAATGATACCATAACGGACAGGAAAATATAGTGATTTAGTAGGGCATAGGTGAGAGAGGAGATTAGCTTGTTCTCCTAAAGTTTCGCTCTTGTTTTAATTAATTTAGAAATATTTATCCACTTCATGTTTATTAAGTATCAACAAATTTGAGCATGCATGAGAAGTGTTTAGCTAAATAATTTCTATATGGAGGAAGGGAATATGAGGTTGAACTTGTTTAATTGATCATGGGCAAATTATTCCGGCAGAACGGATGTAAAGCAGAAAATGCTTGAATACTCAATCAAATTTCTTTTGATGTAGAATTGATATAATGGGAATATCATTAATAAACGCGTTACGAGAAAGGGAATATCACTAAATAATTGCAATGTATTCTGAATTCCCAGGATAACATAACGAGGACTCAGTAAAAAAACCAGTAAAATCAATGGGTTTGAAACTTTACCCGCCCTTAAAGTCATCGTTATAGAAAAAACTCATAACGAGTTGATTTCCTAGTGTTTATGCGGGTTTAATCCCTCCTCGTTACGTGTTTCCGGGAATCCAGGATGTATCTGTGCTGATTGGGTAATCTGTCATATTTGGAGAATCCGTAATAATGTTGTTTTATTTGAGGAGGAAGGATACAGTGCGTGATACGTTTGTTTGGAGAGTAGACCATATTCGTATTCGTAAAAAGAATTGTACGATATAATTTGACGACACTCCTAGGAAGTATGAGAGCTTATACGAAGGAAATGTAAGAGTTATTCAAGAAACTTCACTAGAATAAAAATGCCTGCAGACTGAACTGCAGGCTTTTAAACAATTTAGATTTCTTTCGCTAGCCATTTCACTACATTCACCCAAAATGCGTTGTAATGTTCCCATTCAACGAACTCTTTTGGTCCCCAGTGAGGAGCACAATCACTGGCGAATGCTAGTGTTCTACCTTTTCCATATTCAATTGTACTAATAAAAGCATGTCCGTTATGTTCAGCAATTACTTCTGCGCCTTCTTTTGCTTTTAAACGGTTGTAACCGAGAAAATGTGGCCATTCGTTCGGAATACCGATTAGAACAGGGTGGTCTGGTTGAATGATTTCAAAATGAACGCCTTCTGGATGCTCAGAACGGTCATCTGTAGACATTAAGTTAACCGGTAAAATTTCTTCAATCGCGGTATCTTTATACTGTCCTCTACAATCGATTCCTTGGAAAGACATATATCCACCAATCATCGCAAAACCGCCGCCAGTCTCAACATATTCTTTAATTACATTTAATCGATTCGGTTGAACTGCACTATGTGTGAATGTGTTAATGTTCATTAAAATAGTATTACTGCCGACATCACTCAAAATAACAGCATCATATTGTTGTAATTCTTCTACAGTAGAAGGAAACTTTTCGGCAACGTCATGACTTGCAATATGCGTCATGTCGATACCTCCGCTTTTCATTGCTTCTCTAAACCAACCAATGCCTTCACCGTATTCTGAATTTGTAAATGAATCAAATCCTTTTACATGAATGATATGTTTAATCCACGTTTCCCCTGCAATTAAAACCTTCATATGTATCCAATCCCTTCTATTATTTTAAATTTATATCCGTATATTAAAATAGCACTCCTGCAATCAATACGATATTACAATAAGGTGTAAATTCGCCAGTCCGGATAATTACCTTTGCTTCTTTTGCAATTTCCTGAAGTTCCGCATGAGGGATAGCTTTAATAGGAAACTCATCACCGACAATTTCTAGTAATTCCTCTTTCTTATGAGGGCTAACCTCTTCCATTTCTGTGTCAATGATCGCTTCTTCTACGTGTAATTCATCTAAAACCGCTTTCAATGTTGTCATAAAACTTGGCTGTCCCTCTATCAATGCAAGATCAATGCATTTCACTCCGGGTGGGACAGGAAGACCTGCATCTCCAATCACAAATTTATCAAGATGACCAGACTGCGCAATTGCTTGTGCCAGTTCATTGTGTAAAATTCCATTTTTTTTCATAATTAACACCTCCAAAATGATTGACAAAAATAAAGTTGTCCTATAAATTATAATATATAACCGGTTACATTTCAATATATTCATTAGTGGTACCGGTTACGTAATGGATTATAAAAAAACCGGTTACAGGAGGTGTAAAGATGGCTACAATTCGTGATGTTGCAAAAAAAGCGGGGGTATCTATCGCTACTGTATCTCGGGTTATTAATAATAAAGGCACGATAAGAAAAGAAACAAAGGAAACTGTACAACAAGCAATTAAAGATTTAGCTTATACGCCAAATATGGTTGCAAGAGGGTTATCTAACCGTAGATCGTATGCAGTTGCATTAATTGTTCCAACAATTACGAACCCGTTTTTCCCTGAAATGGCAAGAGCAGTTGAAGATATTGCTAGAGAAAATGGGTACAATGTACTGTTATGTAATACGGATGACAGACGTGATAGATTAATAGATTATATTGATTCATTAAGTTCCCAATATGTAGATGGGATCATCATTAACTCACATAATATTATGAGAGAGGATTTACAAAAATTAAAAAGTTTAGGAATTCCATTAGTGATGATGGATAGAGTCTTACAGGATCATGACTTTACTTCGATCACAGTAAAAAACCGTGAAGGTGGCAGGATGGCAACTGAGCATCTTGTCGAAGTGGGATGTAAGCGGATTGCACATATTAGTGGGTTGGAAGATACATTAAACGCAACTCACCGAATGTGGGGATATCGAGATGTCGTAAGTAATATGCCATGGTTTGATCCAAGCTGGATTGGAATGGCCGAATTTAGCGTACAAAGTGGGTATCAAGTAGCAAAAGAATTATTTTCACGTCATCCAGAAATCGACGGCATTTTTTGTTCCAACGATTTAATCGCTATCGGTGCGTTAAAAGCGGCGTACGAATGGGGGAAAAAAATCCCGAATGAACTTGCAATAGTTGGCTTTGATGGAATTGATATGAGTAGGCTTACGGTTCCAAGTATCACAACGATCCAGCAGCCGATTTATCATATGGGTCAACTTGCGATGAAAGAACTATTAAAGCAAATTGAAGAACGAAATAATGAACCAAAAAAATTTGAGCTAAATGTTGACTTTGTACTTAGAGAATCAACAATGAGATAAAACAGTTTACAAGAAGGATTTTTCGAGAATCCTTAGGAGGAAAAATTATGTCCAAAATTTGTGTCGTTGGAAGTATAAATATGGATATTGTTACATCTGTTGATGTGTATCCGGAAAGGGGTCAAACAGTTTTTGGGAAAGAAATAATGGAATTCCCAGGTGGAAAAGGGGCAAACCAATCAATTGCTTGTGCTAGACAAAATAAAGAAGTTTCGTTAATCGGTTGTGTAGGCGAAGATGTTCACGGGAATACATTAATTAACGATTTACAAAAAAATCAAGTGGATACATCGAGTATAAAAAGACTAGCCGATGCTAGTTCTGGTCAAACAACAATTATTTTAGATGATGAAGCGGAAAACACGATTATTTATGTAGAAGGTGCAAATGGTGAACTTACCCCAGCATATGTTGCGGAATGTATTCAGAGATTAGATGCTAAGATTTTACTTACCCAAATGGAATCTCCTTATGAAACTGTTCTGATGGCAATGAAAACGGCAAAGGAAAAAGGGCTAAACGTTATTCTTGATCCTGCCCCTGCCAACCAAGTAACAGATGAACTGATTCAGCTAGCAGATATCGTACTCCCAAATATCCACGAAACAGAGGTTTTAACTGGAGTACTCATCAAAGATAAACAATCTGCACAAAAGGCGGCAAATATTTTTCGCTTAAAGGGTGTCGAACAAGGTGTTTTAAAATTAGGGTCATCAGGCTCATATATTTTCGATGGTGATGCATTAACGTTTGTTGAATCAATTAAAGTGAAGGCTGTTGACACAGTAGGGGCTGGAGATTGTTTTGCTGGTGCCTTAGCAAGTGCGCTCATAGACGGACAAAGTTTAGTAGAAGCGGCAACATATGCTAATATCGTTGCTGCCTTAAAAGTGACAAAACATGGGGCACAAGCCGGAATCCCGACGATGGAAGAAGTACAAACTTTTTGCAAACAAAATAATTTGGCTATTTACTTACAAAACAATTAAAAGAAGGAGTCGAACAATGTTATACCTCGATACAGCGAATATTGAAGAACTTAAAAAAGCAACGCGAGTGAATATTTTAAAAGGTGTGACGACAAATCCGTCCATCCTTCTTAAAGAAAAAAAACAGCGTAAAGATATAATTAACGAAATTTTATCAGTAACAACAGGAGAAGTATTTGTTCAAACAGAAGGAATGTCAGTTGAGGAAATTCTTACAGATGGTGAGGCAATCCTTGATATATTTCAATCAGAACGGATTGCTCTTAAAATACCTGCACACTTGGAAGGAGTAGAAGCGATTAAATCAATGAAAGATCGCCATCCAAGCGTAAAAATATTAGCAACGGCCATCTATTCAGCTGATCAAGGATTACTTGCTGCAATGGCAGGAAGTGATTATATTGCACCATATGTGAACCGAATGGAAAACAACAATATTGATCCGTATGAAGCGATTCGAACAATCCGAAAAGTCTATGATGATCAACAGTTTTCCACAAAAATATTGGCTGCAAGTTTTAAAAACACGAGCCAAATCGTACAAATTTTAGCAGCGGGGGCACACACAGCAACGATTTCGTACGAGCTATTTGCACAAATGGCGAATAAAGGACTTGCTCTTGAAGCAATTGAGAAGTTTAATGCCGATGCTTCTGAACTAAGTGCTTTAGAAGGGCGTACTAATGCATAAAATTGCTGCATCGATCATGTGTGCCGATCAAATCCGTTTAAAAGAAGAGTTATGTAATTTGGAGCAAGCAGGAATTGAACTATTACATTGTGATGTGATGGATGGGGTTTTTGTAAATAATTTAGCGATGGGACCTTATGTATTAGAGGAAATTAAAGAGGCAACATCGATTCCTTTGGATATTCATTTAGCTACAGTTTCACCAGCAAAATACATTGAAATGTTTGCTGGGCTGCAACCGGAATATATGTCATTTCACATTGAAACAACAAACGATGCGGGAAAAGAAATTGATCTCTTGCAAAAAAAGAATATTAAGCCAGTTATTGCAATAAGTCCGGAAACATCGGTCGAGGAAATCGTTCCCTATTTATCCGAGGTAGCCATGGTTCTAATGATGACAGTAAATCCCGGTTTTGCCGGTCAAGCTTTTAATTATTCCGTTCTTGAAAAACTCGACATATTACAGGAACGGGTAGCAAATCTAGGTTCTCGTCCGTTGATTGAAGTCGATGGAAATATTAATGAAAAAACGATTCCAAGTTTAGTTGAAAAAGGTGCTAACGTATTTGTGCTCGGAACTTCCCAACTTTTTAATGAGAAGGAAGGCGGCTATACAGAAAAGGTAGAAAATGTTCGAAAAATTTTTCTATAAGGAGGTGGAGTGATGGGTCAAGAATATTTTGTTGAAATGACCGGGATCAATAAATCATTTTCCGGGGTTCATGTGTTAAAAGATATTCATTTTAATGTTGCAAAAGGGGAAGTTCATGCCCTAATGGGCGAGAACGGTGCCGGGAAGTCAACTTTAATTAAAATTTTATCCGGAGTCTATACACGTGATAATGGTGTCGTTAAAGTAAAAGGAGAACAGGTATCCTTTACAAACCCAAAAGAGGCAGAAGAGCGTGGGATCAATATTATTCACCAAGAGCTAAATATTATCCCGCATTTGACTGTTACGCAAAATATGTTTTTAGGAAAAGAACTAACCTTTGGAAAACTAGGATTCTTAAATAAAAAAGCGATGAAAGATGCAACGCTTGAAAGTTTAAAAGAATTAGGGGTTACGAATATAAATCCCGATGAACTTGCAGGAAATTTATCCGTAGGTCAGCAGCAAATGATAGAGATTGCTAGAGCACTTGCAACCAAATCTGAATTAATAATTATGGACGAACCGACAGCAGCACTTACAGATAGAGAAATTGAAGTTTTATTTGAAGTCGTTAACTCATTGCGTGAACGAGGTGTCAGTATTATTTACGTTTCACACCGTATGGAAGAAATATTTAAAATTTGTGACCGTATAACGGTACTCAGAGACGGTGAATATATCGGAACAGAAAATATTAAAGAAACATCATTTGATGAGGTTGTACGAATGATGGTTGGTCGTGAGCTAGGGGAGCGATTTCCGGTTAGAAATGCTGAAATCGGTGATGTAGTTTTTGAGGTAAAAGACTTAGAATTAGAAAGTCTTTTTGCCGATGTTAATTTAGAAGTAAGAGCAGGAGAAATACTCGGTGTTGCGGGTTTAATGGGAGCAGGCAGAACCGAAGTAATGGAAACCATCTTTGGTTATCGGAAGAAAAGTAAAGGAAAAATATTTTTATACGGAAAAGAACTTGTCATTAACCATCCGCTAGATGCCATAAAAGCCGGATTAGCCTTTGTTACCGAAGACCGAAAAGATAAAGGACTCGTTATAAATGCATCGATTCGTGAAAACATCTCCTTAACAAACATGAATTCATTCTCAAGTAATGGGGTTGTTTCCAAAACAAAAGAAGTAGAACTTGTAAATAAATTAATGGAAAAACTCCATGTCAGAGCATCCGGAATGAGCCAAGAAGTAAAACGATTAAGTGGCGGAAATCAACAAAAAGTCGTTATTGCAAAATGGATCGGTATTAGCCCCAAAGTGCTCCTCCTTGATGAGCCGACACGTGGAGTGGACATTGGCGCAAAAAAAGAAATTTACTCCATCATGAATGAATTGAGTGAAAGTGGTGTGGCAATTATTATGGTCTCTTCAGAATTACCTGAAGTACTAGGAGTTAGTGACCGAATCATGGTGCTCCACGAAGGAAAAGTGACTACAGTATTAAACAGAGAAGAAGCAGATCAGGAAAAAATTATGGTTGCAGCCACAGGGAGGGTAAACGATGAAGGGTAAATTAAGAAATAATATAGCAAAACTTGGTCCATTCATAGGGTTAATCTTAATGATTATTCTATTAGCCATATTTAATGATAACTTTTTAACAACCAACAATATTTTAAACTTATTACGACAAATTTCAATTAATGCATTAATTGCTTTTGGGATGACATTTGTCATTTTAACTGCAGGAATTGATTTATCAGTAGGTTCCATGTTAGCACTAGGTAGTGCACTTACTGCAGGAATGCTTACAAGTGGAATGGATCCTATTTTAGCAATCTGTTTAGGATTATTCTTAGGTTTAGTCCTTGGGGCAATTAACGGAATCATTATTACAAAAGGGAAAGTGGCACCGTTTATCGCAACACTTGCGACAATGACGATTTTTAGAGGCGCTACGCTTGTATACACTGATGGAAAACCAATCACAGGATTATCTGATAGTACAGCATTTGAAATGATTGGTAAAGGATATTTTTTCTGGATTCCTGTTCCCGTTATCTTTATGATTATTGTTTTCATTATTCTTTATTTTGTATTAAATAATACGGTGTTTGGTAGAAGAGTGTATGCAGTTGGAGGAAATGAAGAAGCTGCGACCTTATCTGGAATTAAAACGGACAATGTGAAAATTTGGGTTTATGCTCTTACGGGTATGTTGTCTGTTTTAGCCGGGATTATCTTAATGAGTCGTTTAAATTCTGCACAGCCAACCGCTGGAACAACGTATGAGTTAGATGCGATCGCTGCAGTAGTAATAGGTGGAACAAGTTTAATGGGCGGAAGAGGCCGAATTACAGGAACATTAATCGGATGTTTAATCATTGGTGTTATTAGTAATGGTCTAAACTTATTAAACGTCTCATCTTTCTATCAGCAGATTGTAAAAGGAGCAGTAATACTATTTGCTGTTTTGCTAGACCGCCGCTCGAATTAATTATTAAGACGGCGTATTGATAAGCTTATAATTTGTTTTTAAGTTTGCTTAAAAACATTCAAACTCGTTTAATAAGGTATTTTTTAAAATATCTATTAAAAAATATAAAACTTTTACAAGGAGGAAAAGGTATGAAAAAGTGGTTAGTTAGTATATTAGCAATAGTATTTATTTTTGCGCTTGCTGCTTGTTCCACAGATCAGCCTGGTTCTGATGAAAAGTCAGACGATGCGGATAAAACAGAGGAAAAGCAAACAACTGGAGACGATGCAGAGAGTTTTAAAATAGGATTTTCTATTTCGACTCAGAATAATCCATTCTTTATTGATTTAGGAGAAGGGGCAGAAGAAGCCGCAGAAGCAAATGGTCTAGATATCGTTGTTGCTGATGCACAAGATGACCCCTCGAAGCAAATAAGTGATATCGAGGATTTAATACAACAAGACATTGATATCCTTTTAGTTAATCCAACAGATGACGAGGCTGTTGTAGCTGGAATCGAATCAGCAAATGATGCAGGAATTCCAGTGATTACAGTGGATAGAAGTGCAAATGGTGGAGATGTTGTTACACATATCGCGTCTGATAACATCGCTGGTGGTGAAATGGCTGGAGCATTCATTCAAGAACTACTAGGCGATGGAGGCGGAAAAATGGTAGAACTTGAAGGAATCCCAGGGGTTCTTGCAACAACTGAGCGTGGAGAAGGATTTCACAACATTATTGATGGAGTCGATTCTATTGAAGTAGTGGCAAATCAAACTGCCAATTTTGACCGTACAGAAGGACTTTCAGTAATGGAAAACATTTTACAAAACCATCAAGACATCGTAGCAGTTTTCGCACATAATGACGAAATGGCACTTGGTGCTGTTGAAGCTCTTGAAGCACAAGGAATGCTGGATGATGTAATAGTCGTTGGTTTTGATGCAACGGATGACGCACGTGCAGCTGTTGAAGATGGGCGTATGGAAGCAACTGTTGCCCAGCAGCCAAAACTAATAAGTGAAAAAGCTGTTGAAGCTGCAATCGAAGTTGTAGCAGGTAATCCTGTTGAAGATTTCATTCCAGTCGAGCTTGAATTAATTAAATAATTAAGTTGTACAGTGGAAAACACACAGAAATGTAATTAGTCTGTGTGTTTTTTGCTGTTTAAATCATGAAGTTTTCGGACCATCCGTAAAGTGTAATGCTTGATCCATAAAAAAATATGTTATCCGAATTACTATGTTTATATACACGAATCGAGATGGAACTGCGAAGGAAATACGTTTTCCACGCTATTTGTAATTTAACGATGATAGTTCGGATTTCTTTATGACTAAAACACTTTTGTCTTAGTTATTTATTTTCTATCTTCAATGTCTACTTTTTTCCCATCGTCAAATTCAATTTCAACATCTATTTTAATATAATCATTCGGTAAATCAAATGCGTTCAGAACTTGATCAATAATTTGTTGCTTAGTACTATTGCTCGTTACATCTAATTTGTTTGCCCTTTCGAAAATATGATCAAATGCTTCTCTGCCACGTAAGTATACATTATTTAAATCATCTTCTACTTTGGCGAGAATAGGTTCATTTCGATCTTGATCAATCTCGGCTTCAAATTCTTTCCCGCCTTGATATTCAACGTCAATATCTATTTCGGAAAAATTAAGTTCTGCCATTTTTTCACGCATATATTCATCGTCGTTCTGCATAGGTGTATTATCAACATTCGGGTAACGAGCTGAATTTTCCACAATACTAAATGCTGATAAAACAAACAGACAGGTGAGAGACGCTAAAATAATTCCAAGTCTTTTCATTTTTTTCACCTCCCAAACTTAGCATCACCAAAAAAATATTAATTATGTAAATTTTACCTTTAGAAAAAGCAGGGGAAATTAATATAATTAGTTCAGTTCAAGAGCACACCTTTAATTGAATTTATATTAATTTTCAATAGAAAAATTAGAGAATTGTATATCAATATAACACTTGAATTAGATGCTAATATATAAGTGCGATTTAAATCTTATCATTCATCAATAATCTTAAAAATTTTTCGGGTTATTAGAGGGTTTATGTTATACTTTGTTTAATTTATTTTAATTCGTTTCTTCAACAAATGGGAAGATTGTCGAACAAAATTGGGGGATTCGTAATGAAAAAGGTATGTAATCAATGTCAAACTAAAATGATAGAGGATTGCAAAGTAAATGTTGAAGGAGGAATGTACGGGATTAAAATTATCCACAATAGGGTAAAGGGGTTTTCAATAATGTTTCAGCAAAAACTAAAGCAGCCGTATGTCCAAATTGTGGTTATGTAGCTTTCTATATTGACGAATTTAAAGAATTTAAGAAATAAATTTACTTTTTAAACGGTCGCATTTGTTGTAAATCATTGGGGCAAAAACGATTTGTAGAAGAACAACTCGTTAACTTAAAATTAATAACGAGGAGGGGTATTTATGAATCAATCGGTCTTAAAAGATAGAAAATGGTTAAGATTAATATCTGCGTCAATTTTGTTAGTGATTTTTGCAATTATTATAGCAATAATTGAAGAGGGATTCTTTTGGGTGGGACCTATAATTTTCTCAATTTGGATGATGGTTTTAGCAGTAATAAGAGCTCGAAAATTAAAAGATGAAAAGTGAAAAGGTCAAATTATTTATTCTCTAAACTAAAATTACAGGGTAGAAAAGGCTGTATTGAAATGTTAAACGCGATTCAACCAAACTTGGACATTATCATTGATGGAACACAACCGGTATCAGAAATTGTAAATCACATATGTGAACAGCTGAAATAATCCAGTAAGCATCTTCATCAAACGGTTATTTAATGGAATAGGACTTCATAAGAAAATGTATTAAAAAGCGCAGAATATTCAGCGCCTTTTATGGTATTTTTAAACAAAATACAATTACGGGGGGTAAGAAGTATGTCTTTATTTTCACAAACGATAACTGACTTTTGGTGGGGTCAATTCTTGAACGTGGATGTCCTCTATAGTGATGAAGTTTTTACTGTCGCCATCAATCCTAAACTGAGTACAGACAGACGAGTATGGTGCTAGAAACTTCTGACGGCAGGGTTATGGCGGGCCTGATGCCTACTATGGCAGATAAAATAGGCCTGTTTCAACGAAAAGATCTGTCCAAGAGAACCTTCCTCCAAAAATTGAATGGAGAGGGAATCATTCTGCATGGAGAAGATTATCTTTTTTATTTTTCGGAAACTGATAAGAACGTATTGCTTCAAGAGAAACTGAAGAGCTGCGCCAATTAACAGAGAAAGATGATACTGTTTTCTCCGAGTTCCAGTTCTCTGCCTCAGAACAAGGCTTGGAAAAAACATAAGTGAGTAACGGGTAAGTAGTTGAACAAAAATTAAGTAATACTAGGAATGAGAACTTAGTTTAAGGGTCGTTTTGTTGCATAAAAATAAGGAGGAGTATTTATGAGTCTTGGAAATGAGTACTTGAAAATTGTACAAGAAAGATTTGAAAGCGTTAAAAGTCTTGGAGATAATACAATAAGCCAATTATCAGAGGAAGATATACACTGGAAGCTAAATGAGGCTTCAAATAGCGTTGCGATTATTGCAAAACATTTAAGTGGAAATATGATTTCGAGATGGTCGGACTTTTTAACAACAGATGGGGAGAAATCTTCTAGAAATCGAGACCAAGAATTTGAAGATGACATCTCCTCGAAACAGGAAATGATAACTATTTGGGAAAAAGGATGGAAAACACTCCTTGATACATTGAATGGATTAGAAAGCCAAGATTTATTAAAAAATATAACCATTCGGGGTGAAAAACATACTGTACTAGAAGCAATTGAAAGACAAATGGCTCATTATGCTTATCACGTTGGTCAGATTGTTTATATAGGCAAGCAATTAAAAGATGAAAATTGGAAGACCCTTAGTATCCCCAAAGGAAAATCGGAAGAATACTTACGGCAGAAACTAAAAAAGCACAAGTCTTAAAAAAATAAGCTTATTTTCAATAATCGAGCGCGATCTCATAAGCTGACAATATAGTTTCAGAGCTTAGAAATCCCAGCTTTTTTATCTTATTTAATATCATTCCAATCGAACTTTATATTCATAGCTACTATTCGCTCTGTTGGTGTTAAATACTTTTTATCAGATGACTTATAAGGACTGCAAAAGTTGTAGTAAGTTCTTAAAATTGTAATGGCATATTTGCTACTTCGAATTAAAATTAGTGTAAATATAACTTTTTAATCGCTCCTGACCCGTAGTTAATGGTCGCTCAATAGTTTATATATCGTCATATTTGTTGAATAAAACTGTGGTAGAATGGTCATTAACATTTAATATCATCCTAGCTATTTCGTTTTCTTCTAATATGATAAATTTGTTCGGCAGTCAACTGAATAAAATCCTTTATCTTTCGAAGCTAAAATGTAATTCTTAAGGTAGGTTCTGGGTAAACATTATTATGACAACAAAAAATGAGCTGCAAATTATTTTGTGATTTGCGGCTCATTTATACTTGTATTTTTTACTTTTGTACTCCGAAACTGAACTACTTACAATTAACGCTACTGCTTATTTTCTATCTTCTACTTCTATTTTTTTCCCATTGTTAAATTCGATTTCGAACTCGAATTCTACGTAGTCTTCGGGTAAATCAAATACTTCGAGTACTTGTTTAATTATTTCTTGGTCGTTACTTTCAGTCGTTAGATTTAACTTTTCTGCTCTATCAACAATGTGATTGAATGCTTCTCCACCTCGTAGCAGTACGCCGTTTAACTCATCGTCTACTTTACCGCGGATTGGTTCGTTTTCATCTTGATCAATTTCTGCCTCATACTCTTGATCATTGTTATATTTTACTTCTACAGATATTTCGGAAAGACCGAGTTCGTCCATTTTTGCTTGCATCTCATCTTCGGCTTGTGACGTATATTCGTCGGCAACACGATCGCCATCGTTTGTTCTCATACCAACGTCTCTATTGTTCGATGTGTTTTCCGTGTGCACTCCGTCATTATTATTAGGAACATTCGAGTTATTATTTCCACAAGCTGTTAAAACGGTAAGTAATCCGAAAACTACAATGAACATTTTTATTCGTTTCATTTTTACCATCCTCCCGTGATTAGTATTTCCAATTGTTCCTTTAAAAAACATGATTGTTGCAAAAATTTCCCTTTAATATTAATGGATAAATGCTACTATTAAGAAAAGGATCTTTTTGAAAGGAGTTTAACGATGACAAAGGATAATAAAATAAATATAAGATTTATACTTTTCCTTACGCTTCTATGATTTATTGGTCTGGTTGTGTCAATACCTTTTAAAATGACAACATTAATGAATTCCGAGTTGGTTGGTGAAGTGGATATTCCAATTGAAATCGGTGTAATCATCAACACAATCTCCCAAACAATATGGGTACTCGCAATTATTACCCGAAAACAAAGAGAATCGATACGGCCGTCTATTTTTACATCGGAATCATTCTGGCTACGTTTCTGTTTGGGATTGGACATTTGCCTGCAGTTGCACAAACGTACGGGGAATTGTCGGCACTTTTAGTTGTTAGGACTGTCCTGCTAAATGGCTTATTAGGCTTATGGTTCGGTTATTTGTATTGGAAAAAGGGGTTGGAGTAAGCGTTTATCGCACATATGTCGGCAGATATTATGATACACGTTATATTTAATCCGTTATTCGGTTAATATTTGTTTTTAATTCAAGAAAAATGATACGAAATTACCTTTAAAGACGACAGATATTAATAAAAGGTGAGGCCTCCATGTATATATTTAAGCAGCTGACAAAAATTACATAGAAGAATACTATTTTTGAAAAGAGTGAGATAAATGCGTTTCCTTACCTTACTTAAAAGAGGAAATTTATCCTCTGGTTTAGCTGCACTTGGAAATTTAGCTATTTCTGTGGCAAAATTTATTGTTGCTGCAATTAGTGGAAATGGGACGATGTTTGCAACAGCTATGCATTCGATGGCAGATACGGTGAACCAGACTTTTGTATATATTGGAAGTGTTTTAGCGGAAATGAAACCGTCAAAACGCTTTCCAACCGGGTTTGGCCGGATCATTAATATCGTTTGTATGGTCGCGGTTATCGTCGTTACGGTCATGGCATATGAAACGATGAAGTCAGGGTGGGAGTTACTTTTAAATCCACAGGAATCTAGTGACTTTTTATTGAATATTATCGTCTTATTATTATCTTTTGCTATTGATGGATATATCTTACTGAAAACGATGAAGGAAATTAAGCTGGAAGCAAAAGTCGAAGATGGGGCTAATTTATTTTTATCTGCATTTAAAAATGTGAAAAAAGCAGCGCCTGCGACAAAACTGGTGTTTTATGAAGACATTGTCGCAACTCTTGGTGCAGTGCTGGCGATCATTGGAATTGTACTTGGACAATTTTTCGGAATCCTGCAGGCAGACGGTTTTATATCTATTTTAATCGGAATTCTTATGTTATTTGTCGCTTTTCGTGTTGGCTACGATAATATGGTGGGATTAATCGGGGTTGCAGCGCCGGCAGATGTCGAGCAAAACATTGCGGAGACAATTTTAGCGGACTCTTGTGTTGTTGATATATACGGTATGCGTGTTGTTCAAGAGGGGAGAGCATACCATGTTGAAGTTACAGTTGAGCTGAACAAAGGGTTGACACTTGATGAAGCGGATGATTTAAAATTCAGACTGACAGATGAGTTGCTCAGAGAACCAAACATTACTGATGTGGTGCTTGGAATAATTGAGGATAATGATGAAACAACATGGACGGGAAGTGGGAATCGGCTTTAAGTAGAAGTATGTGGCGAGAGAAGCTGAGTGGCTTGTGCCACATGCTTAGTGGTTGTCAAAGATGTAGAGTTACATAAAAAGATGCGGAGTGGCGTAAATTTATTCAGCGTCGCTGAAAATAATGTAAAGTCGCAAAAAAAGATGCTTAGTGGTTCGTGCTAGGTGCAGAGTCGTAAGAAAAGGTTCTTAGTGGTAAAAAAAGTGCTAACTAGTGCACGATAATGTTCGTGCGCTAGTTATATAGGGTTAAAACTTGAAATAAAGCATGATAGAATAGAAGAAAGATAAATAAAAGGTGATTTAGATGAAAATCTATCTTAATAATGAAAAATTTGTTGCGGGAATGACGTTGAAAGATGAAGGAGCTCCAGAACAAAATAACACAGCGCTTCATGTGGCAAAAGATCCTGAAGGTGTAATAGAAAATCGGGCAAAAGTTGCGCAATTTCTCGAAATGCGGCTGGACGATTTTGTTTGTGCGAATCAGACACATAGTGCAAACTTTTATAAAGTAACGCAAGCAGATACAGGAAGGGGTGCTTTGACCCAAACCTCTGCAATCCTCAATACGGATGCGCTATATACGTTTGAGACCGGAATCGTGCTTACTAGTTTTTCGGCAGATTGTGTGCCGGTGATGTTTTATCATGAAGCTTGTGGAGTAGTCGGTGTCATTCATTCGGGATGGCAGGGGACGGTGAAGGGAATTACGCTTCATTTGTTGCGGCATTTAGTTGATGTGGAAAAATGTGATGCAAGTGGATTTTTTGTTTATATTGGGTCAGCATTAAGCCAAGAAAAGTTTGAGGTTGATGCAGATGTGTATGAGAAATTTTTGCATCTAGGTTATGCAAAGGAATTTATGTTTTACCGGGCGGAAACGAAGAAATATCATATAGATAATCAGAAAACGGTACGGAAGCAATGTGAGCTTGCCGGAGTGCCGCATGATCAGATTTTTGTGGATGAAACATGTACGTTTATAAGTGCAGAAGGCTTTTCATACCGGGAAGAAAGAGAGACGGGGCGGCATATGAGTTTTATGATGCGGAAGTAATTAAAATTCTACCGCCGGGCATCCTCGTTCTTCGATTCCTTCGGAACCGAAGAATTGATAGTAAAAAGCTTGTTCGTTGATCGAGCCGGTCGCACCAAATTGCATTTCTTCATCGGTTAAATCTCTAACCTTATCTCCGTTTTCATCGACATAATAGGCGTGTAGCTGATAACCTCCAAAATGGTTTTTACTCATCCAGCCCAATTCTATTGGGGAGGAAGTGAAAATAATTCCATCCTCTGGCACTTCATAAGTGATCATATTATTTTTGATTTTTAGAGGTGGGGCGTCTTTTTATTGTAATAGATTATGCCACTGCCTTCGAAATCGTCGGGTAAAAGGTATGTCTAGTCGACTCCTTTTCTATTGTCTTGGTTCAAGAAATACGTGATGGTGGCGATCAGAATTGGTATGACAGCTATGCCAATTTTAATTCTCAATGCTACTCTCTTTCGTAAAGACAAGATTGAATCGTTCACAGACAACGAGCATATTATCATTGAATTCTTGCTCGATAGCTTCAAATTCCTTGTTAAAAAAAGTTTCGTGAACTTCGCGCCAATAGTTTAAGGAACGATCCCCTTCACCTTCCAAAAAGGCGTGTTCTTCGGTAACCTCATCAAATGGTACAACTACTACAGCAGTTGTTTCAATAATTGCAACAGCTTCTGCGTCTCCATCAAGAATGATATTGTGTAGTCCGGGATAAGGATAGGATTCGTTCTCTAAATCATATAAAATGTAATTAGATGCGGTCGCTGTTTTTATGCCTTTTAAAACAAGATTTGCGAGGTCGTCAGCCATCTCTTTTGAATCACCGAATGCCCAAACATCATAATCCGATGGTGCATTCGGATTCACTTTTTTAAATTCGTTCCATAATTGGATTGCAGATTCATTTTTCATGTTAAACCCTACTTTCAAATTCGATAGGTTTTTATTTTATCATATACTTGCTAAGTTTTTGGAAGCGTTATGAAAAAATAGTAAAATAAAATGTAATGAGCTTTTTGGAGGGGAATATGTTTAAAATTGAGCCGACTTGTTCGAAATGTAGAAAAGATATAAAAGGAAATGAAGAAGTTTATGTTAAAATGCGATACCCGTCGATTAGAGGAATGACTGAAATAAAATCATACATAAATAATCATGGGGAATTAATTTGTGAAAATTGTTATAAATATGGACGGAGGAAAATCGATTGATAACATTATCAGATGTACAGCTAGCACGTGAACGTATACAAGATATTACAAAAATGACACCGATATTTACATCAGAGCAGCTGGATGCGGTATGTGAAAATGAACTGTTTTTAAAAGCGGAACATTTACAAACAACTGGATCGTTTAAAATTCGTGGAGCAACGAATAAAGTGAAGCAGGCAATAAAGGAGGGGGCTCGGTTTATAACAGCTGCATCATCGGGAAATCACGGACAAGCGGTTGCGTATATTGCAACTCATCTGGGTGTTCCAGCAAGAATTGTTGTGCCGGAAGATGCAAGTCTTTGTAAAATCGAAGCGATTGAAACGTATAATGGGACGATAGAAAAATGTGGAACAACATCAGCGGAGCGGATTCCACGGGCTATTGCATTGGCTAAGGAAAAGGACGGTGTTTTTATTCCTCCGTACGATGATCCATTAATTATGGCTGGGCAAGGGACAGTTGGACTGGAAATTTTGGAACAGGTTAAGGATGTGGATGTCGTTGTGGTACCAGTTGGTGGTGGTGGATTAATTTCTGGAGTGCTAACGGCGGTGAAGGAATCAAATCCAGCGGTGCGTGTTGTTGGGGTAGAGCCTGAGAGTGCGAATGATACGTACTTATCGCTGGAGCAGAATCGAATTGTTCGTATCCCGGCGACAGCGACGATTGCAGATGGACTCCGGACGAGTCAGCCTGGCGATTTAACGTTTCCTGTATTACAAAGATATTTGGATGATCTGGTGTTAATAAATGAAGATGAGATACGGACAGCACTCCGGTTTGTATTTGAACGAATGAAGCAAGTGGTGGAGCCATCAAGCGCTGTTACCATTGCTGCTGTGATGACAGGAAAATTAGGAGTTAAAGGAAATAAAGTAGTATGTGTAATGTCTGGTGGGAATGTTGATGTGGAAAAATTGCCGAAATTAATTGGGTAGAAGTTGTTCAGCATTTAGTGATTTGAGCGCAATATGCTGATGCACCGTTTTTGTCGTCGATGAGTTATTTTTGGAAACTATGTAACTTTCTCGCCGGGGATGAGCTGCTTTTTGCAATAATGTACGTTTTCGTCATCGATGTGTTATTTTTGGGAACTATGTGCCGTTTTTTTCGATAGGGATTCTCCCAATGCTAAATCGCAAGAAAAGAGATGCTTCTGTGACCTATCTGCTATGTTTCCACTAAACATGTCATAAAAATAAATCACGAGGTAACTTTCCAACATATACTGGAGTGAATTTTCAAAAAATAAACCTTTATAAACAGGCAACATCCCACACATCTTGAATAAAATACTATAAGCCTTGACGGAATGGGGTTGAATAAATAGAGAATGAAGGGAGCCTACTTTGGCTCTTTTTTTGCAAGTTAAGAAAGTATAAAAATTTTATGATTTTGCTTATCTTACAGCATCAGCCACGTCCAGCTCCAGCGCTTAAGCCATAGCATATCTTTTCGTTGGGACGAGTAAGCGGAGTCCCAGATCTTTTTGGTAGGACGAGCTTTAGCGCAGTCCCAAACTTCGCGCTTCTCCACTACGATAAAGAAGACTTGCCGACTGGCTTGTCCAGAGGCTTAGTCGCACTTATACCCTTGCGGTGAAAGCGGGCATCGGTTCACTGACGTTCACCGTGTTTCCTTTATCTCATTGCGAAGCACTCCAGTTTGTACGTTGCTGAACGGGCGCTTGCGCTTTTGTTCGTTATATGAGTTTGATTAAATTAAAAAAATCCGTATAATTATTAGGAAATAACATTAAATATATAAGACAGATAGAAAAGTAGAATAAATTTGGAGGGATTTAATCGGTGGATGAATCTGGTATTTTACAAGTCGTCAATAATAGTAAACTAATTTATCCGAATGAAGAGAAAGTACGGTCGACGTCGCTCGGAAGTAGTAAAGCGTTTCAACAATTGCTGAAGGACTCACAGGAGGATCCTGTTACATTTTGGGACAATGTGGCACGAGAGCTTGAGTGGTATGAGCCTTGGGAGGAGACGATGCGCGGAGAGTTACCTGACTTTGAATTTTTTGTAGGGGGGATTAGTAACCCATCGATTAATTTACTGGATCGTCATATTAAAAATGGTGCTGGAAATAGGACTGCGCTTATTTGGGAAAGTGAAAATGGCGACTCAAAGTTTTATACATACAATATGTTGCTTGCAGAAGTGAGTCGTTTTGCAAATTCCTTAAGATCACTTGGGGTAAAAAAGGGTGATGGTGTAGCGATTTATTTACCGAATTTAGCAGAAGCGTTTATCGCAGTGTTGTCGTGTTTTCGAATCGGGGCGGTTTATAATGCGATTTTTTCCGGTTTTTCAAAAAATGCGTTGAAAGATCGACTAGTAAATTTTGAACCGAAAGTGATTGTGACGACAGATGCGACACCAAGACGTGGTAAAGTTGTTACACTAAAAGAAAAAGTGGATCAAGTCGTTGATGAGGTTGATTCGGTTGAAGCCGTTGTTGTTGTGGATCGATTCGGGACAGACCTAGAAATGAAAGAAGGTCGTGATTATTGGTGGCATGATCTCGTTGTGAAGGAAAGTATCATTTGTGAGCCGGAACGAGTGGAAGCTAATGATCCAGGGATCGTTTTTTACACGAGTGGAACAACAGGTAAACCTAAGGGCGTCGTTCATTCGGGGATGGCGTTTGTCATTCAAAATTATATATACGCAAAATATCATATGGATCATCGTGATGATGATGTGTTCTGGTGTTCGGCAGATGTTGGTTGGTTGACGATGCATATTTGGGGAATTACCGGTTCGCTTGCAAATGGGGTTACGACGATTGTTTATGAAGGAGCGATCGATCACCCGTCAAAAGATCGGTTCTATCGAATTATTGAGAAATATCGTGTGAACAAGCTGTTTACAGCGCCTACTGCCCTTAGAATGCTTAAAAGTTTAGGTGATGAAATGCTTGAAAAATTCGATTTGTCCTGCTTGGATGTTATTTCACTCGTTGGCGAACCGTTTGATCCGGAAACGTGGAACTGGACGTATGAGGTGTTAGGAAAAGGAAAGCTATATTTAAATAATACGTGGGGACAGACGGAAACAGCAGGTTGTCCACTTGCCGGTGCGGCTTGGCTTACACCGATGAAGGCTGGGTCTGCAAGTATTCAATTTTTAGGTGCTGATGCGGCGGTGGTGGATGATAATGGGAACCCTGTTGCTCCAGGTGTATTAGGAAATTTAGTCATTCGAAAACCATTCCCAATGCTGTGCCGTACGTTATGGAAGGAGCCGGAACGTTTTTACAGTTCTTACTATAGCCAAGTAGATGGAAGTTATTTTACAAGTGACCTTGCATTAGTTGATGAGGATGGTCATTTCTGGGTTGTCGGTCGCTCAGATGACTCGTTTAATGTTGCTGGACACAGACTGAGCACGATGGAAATGGAGAGTGCCGTTCTTGAAGTGCCAGGTGTTTCAGAAGTTGCGGTTATTGGGATCCCGGATGAAATCAAAGGGGAAGTGCCATTTATATTTGTCCGATTAGCTGACGGATTTGACGATACGGAAGATTTGCAAGCCGCGGTTCGTAATAATATTGTAGAATATATCGGAAAAATTGCGCTTCCGAAAACGGTACTTGTTGTTGATGAATTGCCGAAAACAGTTAGTGGCAAAATTATGCGCCGTCTGTTGAAAGAAGTTGCTACAACGGGTGAAGTTGCTGGAGATATTACTGGGTTAGAGGATCCGCGTGCGGTAAAACATATTGAAGATGTGGTGAAAGAGCACAGGATTGTGAAGTAAAGCTTTTGAAATGATAGTTGCTCAAGTTGGGTTAGATTTGCTCAAATATAGGCACAAGTAATCGGTGAAGGTCGCTCAAGTCAGGGTCGGATTTGCTCAAGTTTAGGTGAAAGTTGCTCTAGTTTCAATAATTGTCGTGTGAGTTTACAAAGACTGCAAAATTTATTTTGCAGTCTTTTTCGTCTTTAAACATGATTTGTCCACTTTTCGAATAGGTATTAAGAAAGGATCGTTTCGAAAAGTAGGAGGCGGAAATCATGCTACAGGCGATGCTGGAATTATTTACAACAAGTGAAAAAGCAGAAGCAATGCTAGAAAGTCCAATTATCGAACTTATTTTCATGGCGCTCTTTGGCCTTTTTATACTGACGCTAATCCTTCATTTGGCATTATTTTTTAAAATCCGTCACATTCGTAATTATGTAAAGCAAACGAATCGAATGGATATTGAACCACTTCATGCGATTCAACGAGAGTTTGATACTAGGCAAACGAAAGAGTCAATCAAACTTGAAACATTTATCCAAGAGAAGTTTTCGAGCTGGCGCATGTTCCAAATTCCAGTCATCAGTCTCATTAAATTGGTGCAGATGACGATTTCTGTGTTCATTTTACTTGGTGTACTTGGAACGTTTATTGGCTTGACGATTTCACTTGGTAGCATAAGTGCAAGCAGTGATCAACTGATTGAAAATGTTGCTGGGGTGCTATCAGGAATTGATGTTGCGTTTTATACGAGTATTGTCGGAATGGGTTTTTCCCTGATCATGACGGTTCTTGTTCGCGTGCTTAACACTGAATATCTCCTCACCGACCTTATGCTCATCGTCGAATCGCAGCTTGAAAGTCATGAACAGCACGGGATGAATCGGATGATCGAGGTGTCGGAGGACATTCATATAGCGATTCAAAGTCTTGAAAAAAATAATCAGCAGTCATTAGATAGTCTTGTCGAAGCATTCGCAGGGTTTGCAAACTATACAGAAGATCTCCAAAAATCAGCGGAAGACTTAGGGAAATTTAATGATGGCCTCTCCGATAATTTGAGAGACTTTCACGATCTTTTTGAGCAAATGCAGGTTGTCACAGATGGTTTTTCTGAAGGCACTGCACAGCTTAATCACAATTTTTCCTCTTTATTTTCCTATTTTCAAAAAGTGGACAGACAAAATGAACGAATGGCCGAAAGTTTTGAATATACGTATGAAAAAATTCAAGCTGTTTCTGAATCTCAGATTAATAGCTTACAAGAATTTGATGAATCTGTTGTGGAGTTAAAAAAATTTACGACATCAATCTTGGATGCTCAGGCAGATGTTCGCAAATCGTTCGAAAATATTACGGATAGAACGAAAGCGTTGGTAGAAACGTTAGGTGCGCACAATAAAACATTGAAAGAGATATTTGGAGCGAATTTAACCGAAAGATTAAGCGATATCTCGTCGTATATAGCAGATCTTAAATATGGTTTTGACCGGGTGGGAGATGCGATTGGCACGCTTCCTGAGGCGCTTCGAGTGATTAACGAGACGCAGAAAGAGCATCAGTATTTGCTTGGGGATCGGTTTCGTGAGTTAAAAGAGTTTAATCAGACGTTCAATCAACATTTGAAAAATCATGAATTAGAAGGGGTGAAACTGGAAAAACAGATGCGTGATGCTGCGGCGACGTTTGAACTTCTAGGGACAAAGAACAGTGGATTGCTGAATGAAATGAACCGGATGATAACGGAGGCAAATCAGACGTTTTCCAAGCGTGACCAGCAGCTCGCAACTAACGTTGGAGGGCTTCAAGATACGTTTACGAATCATGCTGCAAATATAGAGAATACACTCACACAAAAATTGGATACGATGATCCGCAACATCGATAATTCACTTTATTCGCTCAGTGATGGGATGAACAGGGAGTTGGTGGAAATGCGGCGTGTCTCAGAGGAAATTAGTCAAAATCATGCTCGGCTTATACAGCAGCTTTTACAAGAGTTAGGTCGGGAAATCCAAACGCTTAATCGGCAAATCTCAAGTTTCGGCCCGCGACCAAGTGCTCCAACTTCACCGACCCGTACAATAGGAATGAACCGCGATGAATTATAAATATCAAAAACTGTTCAAACAGGAGGAAGAAGAGGGGCGTTTTTGGCCGTCATTTACCGATTTACTGACAACGATATTACTTTGTTTCATGCTCATTTTTATCATTATGATGGTGATCAAATCGCTCCAAATCGAAGAAATGAAAAAGACACTTGATCAAATTATGGGTGTGCGTGCCGAACTAGTTGAACAACTTAGTGACGAATTCAGTGACTCTGCTTACGGTATTAAGGTGGATGAAAAAACGGGTGCGATCATTTTTAATACAGAAATATTATTTGCGTATGATGATGCTGAATTAAAGACGGAATCGTTCGCCTTTTTGGATGAATTTGTACCAAGGTATTTGGATGTTTTACTTGAAAGTGGGTATGAAGATTATGTCGCTGAAATTATTATTGAAGGGCATACCGATCGTGATGGGGATTATTTGTACAATCTCGACCTCGCACAAAATCGGGCATACAGTGTTGCTTCATACGTAATGAGTGACGATTTTCCGTATAAACATATTCAGGAGGAACTAGAGGCGAAGCTAACGGTAAATAGTAAATCTTACAGTGATTTCAGAACAGATGAAGCGGGAAATTACAGCGCGAAAGAATCACGTCGAGTGGAATTTAAATTTCGGTTAAAAGATGAGGAGATTTTGAATAAGACACGGGAGTTGTTGGGAGAGTGAAAACGAATATTCAAAATTTTGGTTGAATATGGTATATTAAGGTGAGTATTTAAGAGGGCTGTCTAACAGTCCTTTTTGTAGTTAAAATAAAAGATAAACTATTATTAGAATAACTTGCTTTTTTAATCGTCTTTGTAACTCCAACAAGAATAGGCAATACGGGTAGTTTAGTTGGGGATTATATTACATTTTTTCTAACGGGAGCAGGTATCATTCTGTCTATTATTGGGATCTTGAAGAAAACAGAAAAAATGTCATCCCGATTATTTCATTAATTCTTGTTCATTAATTCTTTCCTCATCTTTCTTTCTGTTTTGGATTATTGTGATGGTCTTATTGTTTTCCGGACAAATGAAATTTGCGCCGTGAAAAAATAGCTTCTTTCATATTACGTTTTATAATACGGATCTTTAAATGATTATAAAGGGGATGGTTTTTACTGTTCAAAGATGCAAAAATTCCACGACACAATTCCGTTGAAAAAAATCTATAAATCATTGTGGTGAAAATATAAACCGATTCATTGTGATAATTGCGATGAGACACATAAAATAACAGTTACTGGTTGGATCATATTTACACTTTTAACAATTGTACCTATGTTGTTATTTGAAAATTTCTTCTCTCCTTTTGATTAGCTTTTACAAACCCTTATTTTCAGTTTAATTATCTTGTTTACTGGTTCTTTTTTCGTTCCTTTTTGGTAACGTATAAATAATCATAATTATTAAATTTTATTTAAAAATCGTTGTTTTCCTTTACATTGAAAATGACTATGTTAAAATTGCACCTATCAGAAATAAGAGGAGGAAGAATTTTGAGAAAAACATGGATGATTATGTTAACTTTTACATTTACTATCCTCGTACTTGCTGCGTGTGGTAACGGGGATAAATCAGATAAAGGTTCTGAAGGTGAGAAAGAAGCTAGTTTAGAACTCCCTGAACCAGATTTAGAAGGAATTCCGGATATTGTTGCTGAAATAAATGGGGATGAAATTACGAAAGAAGAGTTTGAATCAATGTATCAACAACAATTTCAGCAAGCTGCATTGCAATCACAACTTTCCGGACAAGAAGTCGATCAAGATCAATTAAAAGAACAGACAGCAGAAGGTATGGTTAATCAGCGAATACTGACGCAAGAGGCAAACAACCGTATTTCTGAAGTTTTAGAAGAAGATGTAAACAATACAATGGATGAGGTTGTTAAACAAAACGGTATGGAAACGAAAGAGGAGCTTCTCGCTGCGCTTAAAGATCAAGGAATGGAAGAAAAAGAAGTGATGGAATTGATTGAAACACAAGTAAAAATAGAGCAGCTCATTGCGGAAGAATCAGGAGATATAGAGCCAACGGATGAAGAAGTGAAAAAAGCTTATGAAAACATGAAAGCCCAACAAGAGGAGATGGGCAGTGAAGAGGAATTTCCTGCTTTTGATGAAATTGAATCGGACTTAAAACAACAAGTAAAGCAGCAAAAAGAAATGGAAGTAACCGAAACACTTGTTGAAAAACTTAAAAAAGATGCAGATGTAACCATTTATTTATAATAGAAAAACTGCCCCCAGGAAGTTAGAGTGAAAAATCTAACTTTCGGGGTGTTTTTTTATTCAGTCCCTGTTCCTTGATTAGATAGCAGAGTTTTATTTAATTTTATGAATCTCGTAAGGAAGAGGATTGATTAAGTTTTAGGTAAGGTTGTGAAACACTTTATTTCTCATCTTTATATAGAAGCTAAGGTCTGTTATAATTGAACATTAAAGGAATAATTTTCTGTCAAGAGGGTTGGTTAGTATGAAGTATGTAGTTAAGATGACTGGTGCAACTGATTCTAACACATGAGGGGTGATGAAAATGTCGAATATGAAATATTCACTAATTATCGGGTTGTTGGCGTTTGCTGTAACATTTATAGTGACCTTACTTCTTCAATCACCACAGCCGTTTTGGGCAAGTTTTGTAATCGCTTTTTTACTATTTGAAATTAGTTATTTCTTTTTCTTTCAGAAAGAAAAACGGAAGTATAAACTTTGAATGAGAAAAATGGTAAGAAAGGGGATCACAGTGAAGATTTTATATCTTTTCTGTTAGTTTCATAGCCTTATTTTTCCTATTGCAAGTTTTATACGGAATTGTACTTACTGTTACCTACACTCCAACTATCGTAGAAGCATGGAAGATAGGAGGAAGTTCATCTAGTCAAGTGATTATCAAAAATAATTCCTAAAGTACAAATGTACTTAATGTACTTCTTGCATTACTATCTGGAATAATTGCTTTCTTGATTGCCGAGAAGTTGAAAGTACCGGAACAATGAAACATAAGATATGGATATCATTATGTTTTGCACTATTATTTTAAGCGCACCAGATAACGTTTCATTTCCACGGGGAAAGCGAAAATCGGTATGTTGAATTTGTTGTTGATGTGTTTGGAGATGATTCCAAGTCTAATGATCTTGCAATACGTTAGGTGGGGGAAGAGGCGCCACCTGGTGAAATTCATTATAATATAAAAAGCAGATCAAGTAAGTTCTATGGAAAAGTTTCTCTAGACGAGGGAGTTCTGAGAACATCAGGCAGTAGTTGTTCGGGATGTACGGTTAATAAAAAAGAGGAAGAAATCAATGTGATAATTGAATGGAATGATAAGATGGAAACCCTGATATTGAAGAATAAATAATAGAAAAGAGGACATTTGATGAACAACAATGAAACTCCAGAGAGCCGAAGAGAAAGATTAAGGCAAGAGGAATTAAAGAATAATCCAACGGCAAATGTAGGCGATGCTTTTAACAGAGCAAATAGTGGCGGACTAGTCGATTTAGTCGGAAGTTTGGGGTGGCGAGGTACTGGAGTACTCATTCTTGTTCTAATTGTTGGATTCATCATTTTTAGTGTCTTCTATCGGTGACAAAAGAGGGAATGCATCAAGATTATGAGATTGTTTATGTTGTGACAGAAGCAACCTTTTTTATAAAAGACAAAACATGATTAATACATTTGGAGACTTGTTCATGATGCAAGAACCTAAAAAACGACGACCTTAGTCTGCAAATGGATGATTTCGAGATGTCATTTGGTTTTCTCATGATCTTTATGGATGGAAATCGTATCGATCATCTTCTTGTAAAAAAAGGAGTATCGCTTAAAGAAAATGAGATACACTTGCCACTTTACTTGATAATGATGCTGTTTTCCCGTAACTCTAACTCTCCCTTCGACTTGAATGAACTGCCTGAAAACCAGATATAATAGTTATACAAATGGATTTTGGTGGTGTTTACAAAACGTTGCTAAGTGAATGTAGCGAGATGAAGTTCTATATACAAAACATGTATGCGAATTTACAGCTAGAAAACTATTTGATAAAATGGTGCCCTGGCGGATTGACATAAAGTATAATTTTCACGTTTCTAAAAGGAAGTTTGGGAAATACTTAAGCGGATACCTTCCACAATTTTATTCGGAAATGCTTGAAAAATCTTATTCCGAAGCTGACTATAAAAATATTCCCTTCTTGTGAATTGTTTCGGAATCTTGCTTAAGATGTAGCGGAGCATTTTACCTTCAATTATCCTCTTCAAAATGATCAAAATATGACAATGTACTCGAAGCGGATAAGAGAGTTGCCGCTTGATACAAAAGAAATAACTAGAAATGAATAATGTAATAACACTGAATCCAAATAACAATCAAGGATATATTGAATACAATTATAAAGTTTAAAAAAGTTATAAATAGTAAAGTAGTTAGCAGAAAGGGAGTTTTTATGGAACTCATTACTGGTAAAATCATGATCATTGCTTCTTTTTTATTACTGATCACAATGATTGAAACATTGGCTTATTCAACAAGGATTTCAGGGGTTCGAGTACGACTAATTGCCACAGCTATTTCGTTGTTTAGTACGTTAGTGGTTGTTGCAAGATTATCGACAACCATTCAGCAGCCGTTAACAGCAAAACTTATTGCAGAAGCACCGGCGATAAACAAGTTATCCTTTATTGAAGAACAATATCGAGTTTTAATTGGGGTAACTTCCATTGGTGTATTAGTTGGAATTATCCTTTTTCCAACGTTTATTCAAATTTTTTCTAAAGCAATCATTCAACTGTCACATGAACGAGGTTCCGTAGTTAGTTTATTCCTGAAGTTCTTCAATCTAGATGGCATTAAAAAAATTGTTTCATGTTTCAGAATTCCAACTTTTGCCTATTTAAAAGGAATAACGTATCGAACAATCCCAAAACGACTTTTTGTCATGAACGTCATTGTTTCGGCTATCTTTACAACAGGTGTCCTTTCTTCAATTTATGCCTCTATGTTAGTCCCTAAAGATTACGCACAAGCAGCTTTAATGTCATCCGGGATTATTAATGGAATCGCAACTATTTTATTAACATTATTTATTGATCCTAAAGCCTCTGTGCTAGCGGATCGAGTTATGAAAAAGCAAGTTGATTATATTTATTTAAAAAGTTACTCTCTGACAATGGTAAGCTCAAAATTTTTCGGTACGATTGTAGCGCAATTTTTATTTTTACCCGCCGCTTATTATGTAGCTTGGTTTGCGAATTGGATATAGAGGGGAATGACTCTTTATTGTGAATATATAAGAAAACCCAATGGGCACACTTGTTCTAGTTATTTGAATATAATATACTTAGACACTCATCATGATGCTCATCCACTATAAAAAAGGGTGTGTAAAAATGAGTTTAATTAATAAATGTGGCTTCCGGTGAAGCAAGAAGTTTTTTGGTAATGGGTAATGGAACAGAATCACATTGATCATGATGAACTATTTAAACGACTTATTAAAGCATTTTTAATGTGTATAAAATGACTGAAAATCAATTAGTTTTACCAGATGACTTCTTTTTACCTTTTGGTGGAAAATTAAACAAAAACAATCGTTGGGTAACCTTGGCTAACCTCATTCCATGGTGGAAAGTAAAAGAAACGTACTCCAAAACCATGAATGGCTCCAGCCGTGGCCAAAAGGCATTTAGTGTACGCATTGTACTTGGTGCTTTGTATATCCAACAATACAAGAAACTTAGCGACCGTCAAATTGTTGAAGAAATCACAGAAAATCCGTATCTTCAATATTTCTTGTGTCTGCCAGATAAACAACATTACTGGAAGCACGAGTCGTAAAGGAAACTGTTATGACAACGCCTGTATTGAATCATTTCACAGCGTGATAAAATAGGAACTCATCTTCCATGAAAATATGAAACACGTAAAGAAGCCAAAATGAGTATATTTGATTAAATCGAGACATTTTACAATTACAAGAGGGTGCACTCCACTATTGGATACCTATCACCAATAGCCTTTGAAAAGCAATACAAACAGGCTCAAAGTGCCTCTCTTAAGTAAAGAGTGAGTATTTAATGTTTACAATCTTTGGCTCTCTTGACCCTACCTCATTTTTTTAAGTTTGAGTTGTCGTGCTTTAACCACAGCACGGATTTTGGAAGTGTCAAGGGCGACGATAGGAGGGGCAAAGCCTTTATCCTTGATAGTTCCCAAAGGAGTGCTATCCTAACAAAACGACAAAACAAAGCAAGAAAGGAATTTAATCAAAATCCATATTCTTTGTGTCTAATTTCTTGACATAGGTCACCTTTAGTTTTAAGATCATTGTGAACAATGTGACTTTTATGAGGGGGTGTTTGTTATTTTAACACAAATAGGTTTGGTAGGTACTTTGATTTCTTTAATAATGATTGTTATTATAATTCTTCTCTTAAGGAAAATAGCGGGTTTTTTAATTAAAAAAAACTAACCATTTTTAATCGAAAAGTGGAAGAATTTAAAAATTTCATGAAAAATAGACCATCTTTCCGATGTTAACTAAATTTGAACATTCGTGGTAATTGACATTCCACTACGCTACAAATCACAATGAAAAAGCTCTTCCGAGGGGTAAAAGCATTATTTGCTATTGCAAATTGTGCGATTAAATATAAAAGATATAGAAGTTTGATTCAATGAAAAAGATAAAGATATATTAATTTTTAATAAAATGGATTTATAAAGGGAGGGAGTAAAATGGTTAGTATTAATCCAATTGGTGTTATTATTTTTATTGTAGCAATTGCTTTGATTTTTTATATTATTAGGGAATTAATTGCTCCAAAAAAAGAGATAATTCAGGAAAATATTCGGTTAAAAAAAGAAATTAATGATTTAAAAGGTAAATAGTGGTTTTGGGGCGGAATTTTATTCTATTAAATGCTATTATTTTAGTTATTAAAATATTTTAGAAGTTATGGTGATTATTCGAGAAAATTATTTATCTTTTTAGGTGTTTTAATTGCAGTCGGTGTTTTAGGTCTTGGTATAGGTAATACGGGCGTTGCTCATGCATCAGAAAATGAAAGTATATCAAACAAAGATTTAACAGAAGAAGAAATTTTTTATGAATTTGAAAGGATCTCTAATGAATATGAGGTTGGAGAGGAATTTTCAGAGGAAGACCAAGAATTTGTAAAAAAATATGCAAATAAGGAAATATCAGACCCTGGAATTATGCTATTAGGGACAAAATCTTATTCAAAAACTAAGACAAGTAATGGTATAACAGTGAAAATTAGTGGCTCAGTAAGTGTTACTCATGGGATTAATAATAATACTTTTGGTGGCACTGTTAATCTTACTACTACAAAAGGTTCAACACCTAAGAAGATAAATACATATATTTCTCACGAAGCTTTTGGAATAGTTGGTAGTGGTGGAATTGGAAAAGTATATTCGGGTAAGGTATCATACTCTTGCAGTAATAAGAAAACTTGTAAAAGTGGTAAAATGACTAGAAAATACACTGCTTCTACAGCTTATTCAATGACGAGAGCGTATGCCGATGTTACAACAAAATCCGGAAAGAAATTAATTATTTATGGAAATTAATAATTTAAAAGTAATTTAGGTATAGGGGATACGAGGAACCTTCGTATCCCCTCTTAGTTTGTTTCCAAAGAGTAGAGAGTATTTATAGAAAAATAGGGTTATTAAACGGGCACGAGAGTAAAACCTTCCTTTTGCTGAGAGATTCCATAAGTAGTTCATACTCTTTTGGAAAATGTTCCGATACATAATGTTCAATATCTTCTTCAATCTGGTGTTAATCTTGATTGAATAGAATGATATTCCCCCAGTGAATCTTCTAATAACCGGCGGTTGTAAGGGCTTAACGTTCCATTCATAGTTGTCAATAAATCTTGTGCAGAAACTTTGACACGTCCATGCCTACACGCCTCAATTCGATTGATACTCAATACCTCCTCGTCGATAAATAATTGTGTTGTAATATCATGATTAACAGAGTAGCTCAAAATTAAACCCATGCCCCCATATGACAAATGTTGTCCAGTAAACGTCTGGCGACACGTTTAGCGCGGATAAAACAGAATCATTGAGAGGTTTTAATCAGTAAATATTTTTGCTAGTTCAATGACAATTGCTATCAGTGATGATGGTGATGTCCAGAGGATTCAGGTTTCACTTTGCACAATATCGAATTGTCATGCAAATGAGCAGATGTTTCAAATTGAATTGTCATGTGATGGATGTTATGGTGTTCAAGGTCATGTTCGATTTGACGGAGCAATTGATCACTTTCGGCAACGGTCATTTGATCATCTACAATTGCATGGCAGGAAAGCGCATTTAATCCGCTCGTAATTGACCAAACATGTAAATCGTGAACATCGTGTATGCCTTTTATACTTAGGATTGTTTGAATCACATCGTCCATATCCACATTTTTGGGTGTCCCTTCCATTAAGACATGAAGTCCGGATTTTGTAACATTGTAGCCACTGCGTAATACGAGTGCAGCAACAATGACACTCGCAAGTAGATCTGCCCACCCCCAGCCGAAAAAGATGATCAGCAATGCAGCGATAATGGCACCAATGGAACCAAGCATATCGCTAATTACATGCAAGTATGCTCCACGCATATTTAAGTTTTCTTCTACATCCGCACTACGCATCATAATCCATGCAACCAAAATATTGACTAGTAAGCCAATGCATGCAATGATTAACATTCCAGTTGAAGCAACTTCAGGTGGGTTTTGAAAACGGCCGATTGCTTCATAAAAAATATAAATCGCAATAACTAAGAGTGTTACCCCGTTCAGAACAGCTGCTAATATTTCAAATCGTTTATATCCATATGTTTTACTGTAGTTAGCGGCTTTTTCTCCAAGTGTAAAGGCGAGTAGTGCAATTCCAAGTGATATAGCATCACTTAACATATGACCTGCATCTGCTAGTAATGCAAGACTATTTGTCAGAAATCCACCTATGGCCTCTACAATCATATATAACGTAATAATAATGAAACTTATTAATAATACCTTTTTATTGGCACCATGTGTGTGGTCATGTCCATGATCCTGTCCCATGTTAAGCTCCTCCTATAATTAATGGTGTGAAGCATGCTCAATTGCCTGCTTTAGTAAATTCATGACGTGATCATCATCTTCTGAATAATACAAAGTTGTCCCTGCTCTTCTAAATTTAACCAATCTTAAATTTTTCAAAAAACGCAATTGATGGGACACACTCGATTGGCTTAAAGTCAACGTCTCTGCAATATCATTGACAGAATGTTCTCCTGTACATAATAAATTCAAAATGCGAATCCTAGTTGGATCAGAGAGCGCTTTGAACGTTTGCGAAACGACAAACAACGTCTCTTCATCTAAATGCTGCACTTCTTCATTAAAAGCTTCTTCATGTTTCTGCTCTTCACTCATCGTTTTTACCCCTTTAAAATATATCCTTAACCTTAAATACATGAACATATGCTCATATATAGATTAAGGCAATCTTTAAATAATGTCAACCGGATAAGTTACATTAATTTCATTCTTTCCATTTCTTACGTAAAAGATAAATACATGACTAAGTCTACGTAAGAGATATGTCTGTTAATTTTGAAGTATTAACGTTAGTATTTGAACTCCTTTATGATGTGATCTTAAAAATAAAGCTTTTTTTTAAAAAAATAAGACATCATTATTGGAATAATATGTTAGTATTGACATATCAAACTGTAATTTTAACAGATAATTTATTAAATAAGATGACTTATTAAAAAAACGAGACATAATATGTTAGGTTATAATAAAAAAATTTGAAAGAATTTACTATGAAAAATGGGCTAACAGCGAACGGATAGATAATTAAAACGGTTAAAATCAGAAAGGATGGTAAAGTGTCAGAAACAAAAGATGAAATCATTTTACGAGGAATGAAAGAAAATAATTTAAAAAATATCGATTTAAATATACAGAAAGAAAAAATCACCGTATTTACCGGTATATCGGGTTCAGGAAAGAGTTCCGTTGTTTTTGATACTTTAGCAACAGAAAGTAGAAGGCAAATGACGTTGAATTATCCGCTCTTTGTCAGAAATCAAATGCCAAGATATGAAAGACCTCATGCCGACTTAATGCAAAATTTAAGCCCAGTTGTTGTCGTGGAGCAAAGACCGTTTGGAGGAAATTCCCGTTCAACCGTAGGGACTTATATGGATATTAATCCCTTGATTAGACTTCTATTTTCACGAATAGGTAGTCCGCCAATCGGTTCTGCCACCGATTTTTCGAGTCAAAGTTCCTTTGGCAGATGCCCGAAATGTAGTGGATATGGAGAGGTGGTCGCACCAGATCTAAATAAAATAATCGATTTCGATAAGTCGCTTCGGGATTATGCTGTGAAATTTAAGCCATTATCGCCTTCAGGTTGGCAAGGAAGATGGATGATAACCGGCGGATTATTTGATCCGGATTTGCCGATTAAGGACTATCCTGAAGAAGACCTTGAATTATTGATTTACGGACCACCGGAAGGAGAAAAAGTCTTTGCCCCGTTTCACACAAAGAACGGGCCTCAACCTCATGAGTGGGATGGACTATTACCGAGGTTTACACGTCTTTACATCAATCGAGATGTTTCCAAGTTAAAACAAGTTTCCCTAGATGATGTCTTAGCAGTATCCACACGTGCTTTTTGTCCGACGTGCCAAGGTTCTGGATTAAACCCAAAAGTATTGGAATGTAGAATAAACGGCTTAAACATTGCCGAATACGATCAATTAGAACTTACAGAATTACTAGCAGAATTAACGAAAATGATAGATCCTCTGGGAAAATCGATCGCACAACAAGCAATCCCACTTGTTAACCAGCTAGTTGAAATGGGATTAGGATATTTGAGCCTTTCAAGAAAAATGGGCACCCTTTCCGGTGGCGAAGCGCAAAGGGTAAAAATCGCTCGGCACTTAGGGAGTAGTTTAAATAATATTACATATATTTTCGATGAACCAAGTGCAGGACTTCATCCAAAAGAAGTGGATATGTTAATTCAGATGCTAGAACGTATAAAGGCTCAGCATAATACGGTGATCGTTATTGAACATGATCTATCCGTAATAAAAGTAGCAGATGAAATAATCGAGATGGGCCCAGGAGCAAGTGTACATGGGGGTGAAGTTGTTTATCAAGGAAAATTAGTAGGGCTGATAAACTCTAAAGCCGTAACGACGCTAATGCCCAAACTAAAAATAAACAAACATCCTAGGGAGATTAAAAGTTATTTTACCGTAAAAGGAGCTAAAAACAATAACTTGAAAAATATAAGCGTAACTATTCCTAAGAATGTCTTCGTTTCTATCTGTGGAGTTTCCGGTTCAGGTAAAAGTTCTCTCATGTTGGAAGCATTCCCGAGAAGGTATCCAGAAACGATTCAAGTAGGGCAAGGCAGTATCGGAATCTCTAATCGCTCGACATTAGCTACATATATGGGAATCATGGATGATATCCGCGCGATATTTGCGAGGAAAACAGGTCAACCGGCAGGCTTATTTAGCTTTAACTCTTTAGGAGCATGTCCTATCTGCAAAGGAAAAGGAGTGACAACACCTGACGTAGCATTTGCAGATCCAGTGACAATTTCTTGTGAAGCCTGTGACGGAACGAGATATTCAGACGAAGCACTTACGTTTACATATCAAGATAAAAGTATAGTAGAGATGTTAAATTTAACAATTGACGAGGCAATGAACTATTTTGAAAAAGGTAAGATCATAAAAAGGGTAAGTACGCTAAAAGAAGTAGGATTAGGATATCTAACCTTAGGGCAGACGACAAGTTCTCTAAGCGGAGGAGAAGTACAACGGCTAAAACTTGCAAGCCACTTACAAAAAGAAGGACAAATCTACCTGTTGGACGAGCCATCCTTAGGACTGCACACAGAAGATAACGTAAAACTGCTGGATGTTTTTCAAACACTTGTCAATAAAGGAAATTCAGTTATTATTATCGAGCATAATCTGGATTTTATTACGGAAAGCGACTGGGTAATCGAATTAGGCCCGGGAGGAGGAAAAGAAGGTGGACATATTATATTTGAAGGTACACCAGAAGAGATGTTACATGCAGAAACAGTGACAGCGAAATGGTTAAAAGATGGAATTACAAGTTAATAATCTATTGGTGGTGATTTAAAATGGAACCAAAATGGCTTGAATGGGCGAAACAACTTCAATCGATTGCACAGGCAGGATTAACTTATTCGAAAGATGTATACGACTTGGAAAGGTTTGAATTGATTAGAAATATTAGCGTTGAAATGTTATCACTACATACAGATGTTAGTAAGACGGTAATAAGAGATTTGTTTGCCAATGAAACTGGTTATGCAACGCCCAAAGTCGATATTAGGTCTGTTGTCTTTAAGGATAATAAAATTTTAATGGTTAGAGAAAATACAGATGGAAAATGGGCGTTACCAGGCGGTTGGGGCGATATTGGATTAACTCCAAGCGAGGTTGCCATCAAAGAAGTAAAAGAAGAATCAGGTTTTGATGTCAAATCAATCAAATTGATAGGTGTACTTGATAAGAAATGCCATCCTCATCCACCTTCTCCTTATCACGTTTATAAAATGTTTATCCAATGTGAAATAATAGGCGGGGAACCAAAAGAAGGAATTGAAACGAGTGCAGTTGAATTTTTTTCTGAAAATGAACTACCAACATTGTCGATAGCTAGAAATACAGAATCACAAATTAAACTGGCTTTTAAACATTTATATAATCCACAAGAATTTACATGTTTCGACTGATCTTTGAAGTAGAAAATATCAGCAAATTGTTGCGCTAACAATTTGCAGCACAACAAGGCGTTCTCAAAAAGATCACCTTTTCTTTTTTGTTGAAAATTCGATTTTATTTTGGAAAGATTATGTTAGAATTGAAACGAGCTATGAAGTTAACGGGTAATTTAGCGAATAATTAATTGATGGATAGGGGAAAAGAATGGATATTTATGTATGGGTTGTCGTTTTTTTAATCATCTTTATGCTTCATAATTTAGAGGAGATTATAATGATTGAAAGATGGTTTAAAAAGATATATCCTCGAGTTCGTAAAAGGATTCCTTCATTTGCACAAGCGGAAATCAAGAAATTTGAAAAAATTTCAGCTACACAGTTTTCTTTCGTAGTATTTGTGTTTTCAGTTGGTGCTTCTGGTTTGATTTTGGTAACCATAATAACAGAGTATTATTTTTTATTTATCGGTTTAAACCTTTTGTTTGCGATAAATATTTTTACACATCCATTACAGGCTTTGTATTTAAAATGCTACACCCCAGGGGTCTGGACGACAATATTACTGATTATCCCTTATTATATTTTATTCTTCTATAACTTCCATAAAGCCGGTATTTTTACCTTGAATACGATTGTAGCGTCCTTCGTTGTTTTGCTCTTTCTTATACCAGTATTCCTGCTCAGTCATAAATTAGGAGAAAAGTGGTCGTCACAATCTTAACGTTTTTTCAGGTGATAGAATAGTAGATTTTGATAATCTGTTTATTGTTAGCGAAAAAGAAAGGAGTTTTCATATAAAAAATTCATGGATTTCATGGTGGGTTGTTAACTTTTTTGGATAGTACTTTTTGTAATTGGATCTGTATTTATTTGGATAAGGGAAGTTGACGGGGCTGGTGTTTACCAAACATCTGAAGCAAAGTTAATTGCATTCATTGTGTTACTAATTGCGTTTATTTTCCCCTTAATCATTCAAATTATATGGTTAATTGTTAATTTAGTTGTTTCACGAAAAAAGCAAGCGGAAATTTAAATTATAATGGCGCAAGCTGTCTCTACATAGAACTAAGGTTATTTTGAGAAAACATTTACACTAGCTAAAGAAATCGTATAATGTTCTTATTGGAATATTATGCTAGTATGAAAGTGATAAAATTTACGAAAGTGGTGGATTTTAATTGGAGAAAGAAATAACGTTTAGAAAAGCCACTAAAAAAGATTTAGATTGTATTGTTGCAATGCTGGCTGATGATATGTTAGGAAGTAAGCGTGAACGATATGAGCATCCTCTACCAAATAGTTATATAAAAGCATTTGAAGATATTACATCTGATCCTAATAACGAGTTAATCGTGGCTTGTGACGATAATGAAGTGGTAGGCGTGCAACAAATTACTTTTACTCCATATATTACACATCAAGGTGGATGGAGAGCAACTATTGAGGGAGTAAGAACATCATCTTCTGTACGTGGTAAAGGTGTAGGTACTAAGTTAATTAAATGGGCAATACAACGTGCAAAAGAACGTGGGTGCCATTTAGTACAATTGACAACGGATAAAGAAAGGTCGGATGCGTTAAGATTTTATGAACGTTTAGGTTTTAAGGCGACACATGAAGGGTTAAAGATGAAACTTTAATACTAACTTGTATAAACTGTCATATTTTACCCTTTATCTGTCCAATTGGCGGATTACTGCAATAAGAAGTTAGTTTGTTCAAATTAGTTCGTTAAAAAATCTTATTAAATGCTTGATGAATAGGTGGTGAGGTGTATTAGTATAAAAAGGCAATCTCAAAGATATCGCTTCTTCCTTTTTTAAGAATCTAACGTTATTATTGACATATCAAACTATTATAGATTTGTTTATTGGAGAAGTATTTAATAATAAATTAGAAAAACGAGGGAATAGTATGTTAGGTTTTTACAATAAACTTTCTTCAGAGGTATATGATATGGACAAATATATCGGTCTTTCATATGGAGATGTGGAATTTTATTATAATCGATTAGAATCTTGTACGGGAGCCATCCTTGAGCCGGGAGTTGGAACTGGTCGAATACTCATTCCGCTTTTAGAAAAAGGTTTGCAAGTGGATGGCTTTGATGTTTCAACAGAAATGTTGGAAATATGCCGTAAGAATAGCGAAAATAGAGGACTCAATCCAATATTATTTGAAGAACGGATGGAATCATTTTCATTCGATGAAAAATATGAAGCTATTATCGTGCCAACTGGAACATTCTTACTGCTTCATAAGCGAGAAGATTCTATTAACGCTTTAATAAACTTTTATAATCACCTCAATAATGGCGGTAAGCTAATCATAGATATTTTTCTACAAACCGATTTGTCGATTGACAATGTATCTACTAGAACTTGGGAAGCTAACAATAGTGAAATTATTACATTGGAATCTAAAATAGTTGAAGTAGACTATATTAATCAGTACACAATATCTCATCATCGTTATGAAAAATGGAATCGAGGTGAACTGATACAAACAGAATTAGAACGATTTCCACTACGATGGTATGGAATTGAAGAGTTTAAAATGGTCCTTGAAAAGAACGGGTTTAAAGATATCATAATTTCAACAGATTACAAGTACGGACAATATCCAACAGACGGAAATCAAATAATAACATTTGAAGCTACTGTGAATAAGGAGTAAGATTTTTCTCATGTAACAATACGTTGCCTTATTACAGTTCGCAGGAAAATAGAATAGTGAGAGAAAGATTTTACATAGAAGATTTTACATAGAATGATATAAATAATAATAACCGATAAAATACTGGGGGATTAGTTTAGATGGATAGTAGCCGAATGGTTCCTTTTATACTGATGTGGGGAATACCTATTTTTATTGTAATGAGAGCTTATTTAAAACTGGATACAAAAGATAGAAACTCAGCGAAAAAAGATTTTAAGACACCAAATTTTATTTTCACAATTGGATTTCTTATTATAGGTTTATTTCTGGCACAAATAGGGAGCATTTTCTCTATAACAATTGTAAATTTGATCGGAATTATCTTACTTGCAGTGGGTGGAATTGTAGCGGGAATCGATATGTGGAAAACAAGTAAAGGTAAAAGCATATGGGTACTTTTGTTTACGATCATTATGATTTATGTCTCATATGGATAATCAAAGGATAACGCGAACTTTATTAACAGGTCAACGCAATCCAGATTAGAATTTGGGTGAATGAATGAATGAACGAAGATCTTGTTACAGCAAAAAATTAAAGTAAATAAACAAAAACAAATGAGAAAAGAACTTATTAATTTACTGCAGAGCTCCTTAGCTGACGTGATAGAAAATGCCGATTTTGTTATCACTCCCAAATTGGAAAAAATCATAGAAAATGTTCATAAGAAATGGCATAAAGAATTACATTCACATAATGTTATTATGAAATATGGAAGTTTCAGAAAGGAATTTAGTTGGGGAAAGAGAAGTAATACAATATGTACAAGGAATAAACATTGTGGAGAAGCCAGTTTATTTATTTCTAGGAAATGATGACGGCCCAATATATATTGTAGATGGGATTTGGGTATTAAAGCATTTTAAAGTTCTTTGGGAAAGTATAAACTATGAAGATGTATGGATCATCAGGCGGAAATACGATTATGGTCTACTTGTTTCTCGTTATGGTGGATATTTAGAACATGATCCTAATCCTAAAGAAGTTTTTTATGCAATGACTAAAAAGGATAAATAAGTAGCAAAAATGATTTTTTAAGTTGGAGAGTAAAAGACCTTTTTAAATATCTAGCACTCACATAAATGAGTGCTAACATTCAAGCTGTTCAATTACCTCGGAAGGGAAATATTCGCCAAATTCATTTTTTCCTTTTTGCTGCGCTCCATCGAAACAGTTCCAATATCAATAAATTCTATCGTTAAAACGTTCCGACCTTAAAAAGGAAGCAATTCTTCACCAGCACTACTATAAACTGTCTCAGCAAGCATACTTGGATCATCAATTATCATTTTCACCTATTTCAATAACTGCTTTAATCACTTCATCTTCTATCACGACATCTCTTAGTTCATCTGTTTCACCAATAATTCTCTCACTTCGTCTAAGTCAATGGCTTCTGTTTCTGCATCTGAAAGATAGTCCTCTCCGGTAACAGATTCTTCATCGGAAAAATCCTCCTCATCGCTTACAACCTTTCCTTATTCAGCATTTAATTCTGCCAGTTCTTCATTCGCTGCAATTTCTTCTTGTAGTTCATTTGACCCGCATGCAGATAGAAGTAGTCCAACAGATAATAGTAGAAAAAAGAACTTTTCATGTTGTCATACCCCATAAATTATTGATTTATCTTATTTTCTTCAATATTTTTAACAAAAAAGATCGAGGGCAAAATAAATGTTTACGATAAGGACTTACATATAGCTTAAAACCATTATTAGATTAGTAGGTATACGAATAAATGTCTATCAAACATTTGTCCTCTATTAATTAAAAAGTATTTTGATATATTATAATTACTCATGAGTAAAAAGAACGATTCCGGAATCGCATTAAATTATAGAAAAGGTGATTTATATGCGAAGAATATGGTTTGTGATGGGTTTTTTATTGGTACTCGTATTGTCTGCTTGTGGATCAGATGATTCGACATCCAGTAGCAGTGCGGAAAAAAATGAAGAAGAAAAATCGGTAAAAGGTGTTATCGAACCTGAGCAATTTGACACGATGTATAGTGATCCGAAAGCTTATAAGGGATATGAAGTGGAATTTACTGGCCAAGTATTTACCGAACCAGAGCGTGATGAAGATGCTGTTTATTTACAAGTATTCGCAAAACCTGAAAACTCAGAGCATAATGTTATTGTTTATTTTGATTATGAAGACGTTGAAGTTCATACAGATGATTACGTACAGGTTAAAGGTATTGTAACTGACGAGTTTGAAGGGGAGAATTTGATGGGTGGAACAGTTATTGCTCCCGTAGTTGAAGCAAGTTCCATAGAAGTTATTGATTATATTACTGCTGTTTCTCCAACTTTGAAGGAAATAGAAGTTAATGAAACAATCAAACAACACGGGGTAGAAGTGGAATTGCAAAAAATTGATATTGCAGAAAACGAAACTAGAGTGTATGTGAAACTTTCTAATAACACAGCTGATACCGTTTTCTTTGATGCGTACGGTGCAAAATTAGTTACCGGAAATAATCAATTTGAAGTAGTGGATAATTATGAATCGGGACTACCGGAAATACCGTTTGACATCCTATCGGGTATTGAATCTGAAGGAGTCTTAACATTCCCTGCAATCGATGAAAACACAGATTCCATAACATTCCATTCAGAAGCTCATTCGGATGATTATGAGCTAGATTTTAAGCCGTTTGTATTCGAAATTGAGGTTGAATAGAACGTTAGGAAGCTAGTGCAATGGAAAATAGGGGAATTACGCAGCTAGTCAATAAATTGCTAGCTTAAAGATTGCTTTCTCACGATTGATTGTTAAAGTAATAATGGAAAAGCAATTTTCTTATATATCATACCGAAAAAGGAGACGATAAGTTTGGAAAAAGAAATACTCCAGTCAGTCGAAGAGTTTAAAAAGGAATTTGGTAAGTATTATAGCGTGTTGTTAGAGTATATAAATTCCTTTTTGATGAAGGATGGTAAATATCAAATAACTCATCCTGAACTCAACTATTTTACTAATCGTCTACAAGTTTCCTTTATTAAATTACCTGATATTATTCAAAAAAGGTTATTAGACATGGAATTTGAAGTGTTTTTACATTGTCAAAATGTTGTAGACTTTTATTCATTTAGAGATTTTTTGCTCCATAATAATCGATTCCAATATCTCGCCACTATCGTAGAACGAGTGGATTCTGAACTGGATTTAATTATGATGATTATCAAAGATGATGCATGGAGGGATTATTCAAAATTACCAAAAAGAAACTTTGATTTCTATCGATCAGGAAAAAAAGAAATTGGAATTATGGAAGAATTAAAATATGAATATGAACAGGAAAAACAAAAAGAAGAAATGACAAATGAGCAAACAGAAGTGAATATAGAGGAAAAATTCGTTAACACAAATGAAGATGAAAAAAAGTTTTTTGAAAAAGTAGCGGAAGGTTTAGAAAAAGCTGATCATCAAGCTAACCAGGTGAATAAATGGTTAAGAACCGCTGCGGAAATGAAGAAGTATATTTCAATGTTGTTTTGATGTCTGTTGATTATGGGTATATTTTGAACAGTTATACCCACGCTAAAATTTTAAAGGTAGTATTGCTAGTACATTGATCACCTCAGTACTGTTGAAGAAGGTTAAAAGATGGTAAAATAGAATATAAATAAAGGAGTGTGATCCTAATGGCAATGGATTCTTTCCAAATAAATGTCCCTAATGAATTTTATCCTTTACTCGATGAACTAGAAGGTCCCAATTTGGATGCGAAGGCGAAAGTCTCTTTAGCACTTGGGTTGTTTGTAAATGACCAGGTAACATTGGCAAGAGCTGCTCAATTAGCAGGAAAATCTTTAAGTGAATTTATTGATTTATTACGTTCGAAAAATATACCTTGGATGGAATATACAGAGGAACACTTAAAAGACGATGAACGGGTGGTTAAGGAAATGTTAGGAGAAACTAGTGATGGAGAATAGGGTTATCTCCAATGCAACCCCTATCATTGGGGTGTCTATCATTGATCAGTTCCATCTTCTTTCTGATTTATTTGAAAAGGTTTATGTCCCAGAAGCAGTTTATCGAGAAGTAGTATTAAGTGAGTCTATAAGTGTTCATGGCAAAGCGGAACTAAAAGCAATGATCGTAGAGAAAAAGTTTCACCTATTGAAAGTTGAAAATAGTAATTTGGTAAATAAATTATATGGAAAGCTTCACGAAGGCGAACTTGAGGTGATTGTTGGAGCGAAGGAACATGATATTAAAATTGTTGTAATAGACGAAAAATCTGCTAGAGAACTTGCGAAAACCTTTTTACTACGCCCTATTGGAACAGTTGGTGTTTTGATTTTTGCTAAGGAAAAAGGCTTAATAAATGAGGTTAAGGTGTTTCTTGATACATTGATGGATTATAATTTTAATATTTCTAAAAAGGTTTATCAAAATGCGTTGACATTAGCTGGTGAGAAATTATAGGTAACAAAATGTGATTGTTTTTAATAGTAAATACCATGGCTGCAAGAATTAATTTACAGTTTTTTGTGATCAATTAAATGTTATGCTGCGATTAGTATTAAACAAAACAGCCTTTCAGAAAAATTGAAACAATTAATTTAAAACTGTTTTATTTAGGTAATCAAAAATTTGTGAACATTTATTCAATTACTGCTGTTTCTCCAACTTTGAAGGAAATAGAAGTTAATGAAACAATCAAACAACACGGGGTAGAAGTGGAATTGCAAAAAATTGATATTGCAGAAAACGAAACTAGAGTGTATGTGAAACTTTCTAATAACACAGTTGATACCGTTTTCTTTGATGCGTACGGTGCAAAATTAGTTACCGGAAATAATCAATTTGAAGTAGCGGATAATTATGAATCGGGACTACCGGAAATACCGTATGATATCCTATCAGGGATTGAATCTGAAGGAGTCTTAACATTCCCTGCAATCGATGAAAACACAGATTCCCTAACATTCCATTCAGAAGCCCATTCGGATGATTATGAGCTAGATTTTAAGCCGTTTGTATTCGAAATTGAGGTTGAATAGAACATTAGGAAGCTAGTGCAATGGAAAACAGGGGAATTAAGCAGCTAATCAATAAGTTGCTAGCTTAAAGATTGCTTTCTCACGATTGATTGTTAAAGTAATAATGGGAAAGCAATTTTCTTATAAATTACATTAAATAAGTAGCTTATTTGACTGAGAAAAGCAGAGTTAATTGTATACGAGGGGATCCATTATGTATAATAAGAAATGGAAATATTATCAGAAATGCAAGAGGAATTAAAGCAAGTAAGAAATATAAAAAAATGATAGTAAACACAATTGAGATTATAGTAGCTAAGTTAGAGAATATGCAACCAAGATAAAAGTCTATGAAAAAACAGTTTGATGTTATCATGGATTTACAAAACAAAAAAATGATTATTTTAACCAAATACGCTATCACCTCAGCATCCAATAGATAAGATTTCAGGATTAGAAAAAGATATTTCATTTTTATACTGCAAAGCTTGAAAAAGAAATGTTTTTTCTAGAGCAGAAGAAGCATCATGGCAAACCAAAGGAAAAAATGCTGTTACGAACTTAAAAAATTAGATTATTTATTTACATGTGGAGCGTAAGGTTAAACGAAAGAAGCGGATAAATCACCGTTTCTGTTTTTTTATGTCAATTCTTATATCCTAAGCGGGAGGAGGCTTAGGAAAGAATTTTGATAGACGTTTTTAGACTCGGTGACCCCTCCCTAAATGTCAACTTATTATTATTGTTTTAAAGCCCCGTTCGGCTCCGGAATATTATCTATGTCAAGGGCGTTCATTTGACAATAGTATTCTAGGAAGCTTTTAACTTTTTTGATCTCTTCTTCATCCGTTTTTAATTCCATGATATCTTTTAAAATTTGAGCAGTCCAAACATTATCGAAATAACGAAATTTACCAGAATTCCAAGTGGTACGATGAGGATAGTTCTCATTAATATAATAATTCCAGAAAAGCATTTTATCTGCTTCCTCATCTGTAAGCTCGATTCTATATTCCGAATGAGCTGGAACCATTCCATCATCGCTTATATTGCCGGAAAATAGTTCATTTACCATGTAGAGACCGAGAATCCGTCTTTCTGTTTCTGCTTGATTCGCCTCTCTTGAAGTCAGAAGACCTGCGCTGTTCGGACCCAAACGAGCTGCTCTATTTGGCTGACCTTTATTTTTTCCACTTTGAACCTTGCCAGTAGATACTTGCCAGTTAGTAAATACATTTTGCTGCTCTTCTTCGTCCAGCCAGAAAACAATTTGTGAGCTTTCATGAATTCGATGGTTCTTTATTATTTCCATCCGCTTTTGTTCAAGCGCTTGTTGCTCTTTTTCTTTTTCGCGTTTCCTTTCAAGTACCTCTTCTTCCTTTTCCCTTTTCAAAATGACTTTTTTCAAAGATTTTGCAGTACTCCGATCATTTAGTATGATAAACTTTCCAAAAGCATCAGGAAAAACGAATTTTTTAATATCTTCATTAAAATCGACGGTAACAATAGAGTCATCATGATCCACGATATTACCTTTACCAAAGACTTTATGAGTTATTTCTTCATTAATTAAATTCACTAAACAACTCTCCTTATTTAGTATATTTTGATTTTTATTTTGAATCAGTCCGCTTTCAACAAAGTCATTTGGCTTAATATGACGAAAACAAGTTTTCAAATCAAAAAATCGCACTCAAATTCTACCAGGAAGAAATTGCGTACGATTATCGATTGCTGGCTCAAAACTATTCTAAATCTATAATATCATATATTCCAAAATGTATCAAGTTAATGTTTGACAATGGTGATTTATCTATTGTATAATAAAAGATTATTTTTAATGGATAGGTGATGTGAGAGGGTGGAAGGAATGGTTGATCTGTTTTGATGTTACATAAGGGATACCAAAGGAAACACTCCATATAGAATCCTTCATTTAAATATTTATAAATTATCTCATCATTTAGAAGTAATATCTTGAAGATTTTTTTCCATTTATAACGACATTTGTTATCAAAACATAAAAATAATAGCGTCAAAGGATCCGCATTATTTAGAAGATCTTTGACGCTTTGTTTATATCAAGTAAAAGGTAAAATAACACTGTAATTCGGTATGTTTAGAAACTTAGACTTGAATTACTTTTTACTTTATCTAACGGTAAAGATGGGTCTTGTGCCCATACTGTCATAGAACCATCGTACATCGCTACATTTTGTTGTCCTAGTTTATTAAGGATGAGTGCATTCCAAGTCGCTGCAATACCACTTCCACAATATGTGATTACCTTATTATTCGGATCAAGTGCACCAACCTTATCAAATGTTTCTCGTAATTTTACCTCATTATAAAGTTCTCTTGTCTTCGCATCGTAGTGATCTCCAAAAAACACATTTACACTTCCTGGGATGTGACCACTGCGTTTATATGTATCAGTATCACCATTAAAATCAGCTTCTGTTAAACTATTAATCAGAATGACATTTTCATCATTTATAGCATTTAATACATCAGCTTTAGTCGACAATAACTCTGAACGACGTTTGCTCGTGAAAGTTCCTTCAGGGTAGGATCCTGGCTTTGTAGTTACTGGTTTTCCCTCTTCAGTCCATTTAGGCAAACCACCATCTAGAACAGCGACATTATCAAAACCCTCATAGTTTAATTGCCATGCTAGACGTGATGCCTAGTATGAGGTAATAACAGGTGAATCACCAAGAGTCTCTCCCTGATTATACAAACGTTATTATATGAAGGTAAACAAATAAATGTAAACCGAACATTTAATCTCTGTTAGTGTCATAGTTATTTTGTTATATTAAAAAGGTAATATTTTATTACATTATTATACATTTGTAATAATTCACTTGCTTTCATGATAAAATATTACTATGAATTTACCAAATTAGAATAAATATAGATATAAATTTATATAAGAGGGGTAGTAGGATGTCGAATTACTTTTACCAATTCTTAGAACCAGTATCAGAAGAATTAGCTCGTACATTGAAAGAATTAGAAGGGACTATTTATAATAGCCCTCGATCCATGTTGACACATAGCCGAACATTAATTGAGTCATTAATGGAAAAAGTGATGGTTCATGAAAATATGGATAATAAACCTTACTTAACAATAAAAGAACGGATTGAAGATCTTGATGAGGGAGGCTTATTAACGGATGAAGTGAGAAAAGCCTTACATGAGGTAAGAAAGTTTGGAAATATTGCTGCACATGATGTTCGTCAGTTTCGCTTTTCAGAGTCACTAATTGCTTGGGAACATATTTATGTTATCGTGAAGTGGTTTGTCGAAGTGTATGGTTCCCACAAAATTGAAGTTCCAGAATATGTAGATCCGACTATGAAAGCCGAGTCTACTTACGATTTGGAAGAAATAAATATTCGTTTCAAGAAGATTGAAGAATTATTGAAAGAATCGATTGATCGAGAACAACCAAAAGAAATGAATGAAGAAAATCTCGCCCATACTGAAATTGCTGCAACCACAGTTGAAAAGGTTGCAGCAAAAGAACCATTGTCTTTACCAATGGACGAAGAACCTGGACTCACGCCTGTACGTACGATTACATATAAAGAAGAAACATTAAACATTCCGCATTTTTTAAGAGATGCATTTTTATTGCCGCAAAGATTTGAGGAATCTGAAGGATATCTACTTCGATTGAATGAAGAGCAACAAGCTAGATTGATAAGTGAATTACCGGCAACCTTAGATAACTTGCACGAAAGAACTACACGTCGTAATGAAACACATACGGAAACCTTTTTTCATGAGTTGAAACAATTTATAGATGAAGAGATTAGACGTAGAAAGTTAATACAGACGAGACCTGGTGAGTTGTTCCTTTTCTATAATGGCGATGAAATTGTTGTAACAGAGGAATTTGGAAAAGAATCGATCAATAAGGAAAACTTTACTGGAGCTCCTAGGTTAATTGATCAATTAAATGAAGACGGGATTTTAATTGTTCAGGATTTACCGAAGGAATTAGTCATTATTGGAAAGTATAAAGGTGTTGGAAAGGGTAGGGTAGACAACTTCTTCCAGCAATTAAAGGAATTGCAACAGGAGAAAATAAAAGAATTGGTTTAGTATGATGCAAGGACTTTTCGAGTAAAGTCAAAATGCATTTCGAAAATGCTACTAATCTAGTATAGGAGAGTGTCGGGATTGGACTTACAGAAGATTAAAGACAGCAGATGGAAATTTTCCCCGATTCCAAATATAGAAGAATCAAACTTTAATAAGACGTTAGAACGTTTTTTTGAAATGGGTATAAACGGATTGACAAGAGAAAATATCCAAAACTCTCTTGATGGACATTTACCAAACTCCGAAAAGCCAGTGATTGTAAAAATTAAAACTGGAACGATTAATAAAAATGATATCCCAGGAATTGAAGATGTGAAAGAACGAATTAGAAACTTAGAAGGCCACAACCACTATACAAAAGAAACGATTAATCATATGAAGAAAAGACTTGATGATGAAGAAGTTCGCTATATTTCTTTTGAAGATATCAATACGAAAGGGCTTACTGGAGCAAGAAACGGGCAAAGTGGATCAAAAAAAGATACGTGGAGCATTTATGCCTACAATAAAGGCGTTCATTTTGAAGAAGAGGATAGTGAGCGGGAAGTTGCCAGAGGTGGTTCGCACGGAATTGGTAAAATTGCCTCGAATGCAGCTTCTGATTTACATGTCATGTATTTTGCCAATTGTGACGCTAATGGTGATCAGCATTTAGGCGGAACCGTTCAATTAGTGGAGCATGAGTATGAAAATCAAGCGTACAGATCGACTGGATATTTCACAGATGTTGATCTTTCTTCAAATAAATCGAAATTTTATCCTTACGAAAATAATTTCAATGAAGTTTTTAAAAAGGATACAAGAGGCTTAAAAATTGTGATTCCTTATTTACGAGAGAAATACGATGATGAAAAAGGCATCATTAAAAGTATTTGTGACAATTTTTTTTTAGCGTTATTAGAAAATAAATTAGAACTACATGTCAATGACAAAGTAATTACGAAGGATACCATATCACAATATATTAAAAACCAAGAATACTATAATCAAGAAATTACAGAGGCGAAGAAAGAATTTACACCGCTATATTTTGATACGTATTTAAATATGGGACCTAAAGAAATTGTTGTAAACAACATAAAGGAAGATTTTCATTTCAATCTTTATTTTAGATATGATGAGCGAATTCCTAGAGGTAGAGTAGGCATCATTCGGACAGTAGGAATGAAGATAGAGGACTTTACTGTTAGTGGAAATGCTACGAAGCCATTTAACGCTGTACTGATAGGTGGACTAAAAGAAGATGCCTATTTAAAGTCACTGGAAAATGAATCACATACGAAACTGTCAAAAGATAACTTTAATGATCCGAAGTTAAATCGGCAAGCGACTAGATTTATTAATAATTTATCTAGAGAAATTGCTAAAATAATTGATGAAGCAATCCAACAGCTGAACCCTACAGATGGGTTAATGGAAACCGAAGATATTTTGTATGTAGCAGAAGTTCAATTAAAAAAAGATTTAAAAAGCAGTATGGGAACAGTAAAAGTGAGCAAGGGGAAATCACTAGTAAAATCTTCTGGAAACGAACGCCAAAAAGAAAAACGAAATAAAAAACAAAATAAAGGGCAACGGGAAAAAAGCAAAAATACCGAAACTAAACGTAAACGGGATCCTTTAAAATGGCAAAAAAGCAATGATGAAGCTGATACGACTACTGAGGAAACAAAAGAACGCTATAGCGCCCATCCAGAAATGGTGCAAAGAGTCATTTTAAATGACAGAGAAATGATTAAGTTTGATTTTACAAAAAGTAAGCAATTAAATGGTATTCAATCATGTGATATTGCATTATCCATCATTGATGGTATGGGAAATGAATATAAGGATGAAGTGAATCTACATGATAACTACAAGGAAATTCGTGACATGAGTACTGGAAAAACGTGCGCTTATAAAGAAGATATCATTAAAGATGTACCAATCAATGATGGCATTGTTAACCTTCAAATGAAGCTGAATAATACATTTAATCGATCTTTAAAATTCGTTTACTATGTGGAGGTGTAACAGATGATTTACCGAAAAGATGCAAACTTTCCATATCCAGTCTTAGCAAACACCTCTGACAGTTATGAAGAGAATTATTTTGATTTAGATGTGAACGTTAGCGACAATGTTGATTATTACTTTTTTGACTTCAGTTATGAAATAGATTCCGAGTTTATAAGACAATTAATAGCAGAGGGGAAAGCTCAAATAATCCTTATCATCCAAACGAAAGATAATAAATTTTATAAGCTTACACCTGGGCAGAAACAAGTGAAAATAAAAAAATCTCGTCTCTCCCTAAACAATCAGACGTCCATCCAATTGCATATTCAAGCTTTGGAAACTATTAATTTTTCCCACAATGAGGATTTAAATGACTTCTACATGCAATTTAAAGATGAGTTGAGTGTTGAGAAGTTTTCATTGTTAGGTTACTCAAATGTCGTTCAATTTAATGGCAATATTAAAAAGCCGTTTGAACTATTTGAAAAAAAGCTGGATGAGAATTTAACATCTGATATCAAACTAGAACTTGGACAGGAAACGATTATTATCCATTATAAAAACCGGGATTCTCAATTTAATGATCTTCGAAAAAGTAATGCGTTAAATAATGTATATATTTATGCAGGTTTATCCAAAGCTCTGCAAGCTTTTATCATGAATAATGGGGAAGAAGGAGACGTTGACTTAGAAGATATGGAAGAACCAGAAGGGGCACTGGATTTAAAGCTATTTAACTTAATGAAGAAAAAACAAGTAACCGAGCTAAATATGGAAAATATCGATGAAGTCATTTATACGATTTCTGACCGTGTTATCGAGAGATTTACATCTGCGGTTAGGGGGTTAGAGGCGGATGGAAGTTAAACTGTTAAAAAGAGGATATAAAGAAAATGAACAACTTTATCAAGATTTTCTTAAGGATAAAATCGATCCGAACAATGATTATTTTTCAAATAAAGTTGTTAATATAAAGGAAGCGCCTGATTTTCCAATCTATATGGCAAAAGGATCAGAGGCAGAAAAAAGAAAAGACTTTCTCAAAGCCTTTCGTACAATTGCGGCATTTTATCTAGATACAGAAAGAGATGTCATTATGGAAGAAACATTTTGGCACTCTTTACTTGTGCAGCATAAAAGAGATTATATTTTAGAACATTACCCTGAAGTGCAGGAAGGGATAAGTAAATTCCGAAATATTGTTCTTAAAAAATTTGATTGGGAGAACTATATTTATAAGAGTATATTAGGAGCCCAATATATCCACGACAATATTAGCGACGAAGAAGAACGCAAAAGATATTATGAGTTAATTATCGATAACTTAGATGTTTATAACTATATCATTAAGTATGAAGTTTTCAGGAACGATATGTTTTTAATTAATATTTTGGATATCATTGATGAATTAAAACTATCAAAACTGATGAAAGCAAAAATAAAAGGACGCGAAGACCTCGGGGATGATGAAAGGTATGGCAGAAGAGTAATCTTCGAGTTTAATAAAAGTTATCCTGTTGTTATGGCTCCAATGCTAGAAAAAGAGGAGTTGAAAAAGCTATTTATCACTTACTTAAGCTATTATTATGATGTAGCGCAAGTGATTTCAGAAAAAGATTTGCCGACTTTTTGAAAGAAAGGCGATGGAAAAAGAAGAACAGGAAGTGGCGCCCGTCTATTCTAATACTGTAGTTCAAGGGGAAGGACATTTAGGATTATCAGAAAGTATTAATTCTCAAACTTCTGTTTTGGAGAAGGAAAAATTGGTTGCAGTTGAAGCCCGGACATCTGTTCAAGTGAAAGAAAAAGCTGTTCAGAGGAACAAGATGATCTGATTGTTTACTTGGAAAAACACGAACTTGAGTACATTGATCAACGGGATCAAGGTGGCTTAACTTGGGTGATTGGTGATAGAAAAATTGAATCCTATTTAAAACCTCTTGATGATTTCGGGATTCGGTTTAGATTTAAGCCGAATGGGAGTGAGGTTTTTAATAGTAGAGCTACTTGATATGGAAATTAAAGGTTAATTTAATATTTCCGTCTGGTTAATTTAATAATGGAGTAGGGCGTACTGTTATAGTATAATAGTCTTATAATACGGAAATATATCTAGGGGTGTCAAAATGATAACAGGAGAATTACGAAATAAAGTCGATAAAATTTGGGAGTCATTTTGGACTGGTGGAATTACGAATCCACTTACCGTCATTGAACAATTTACATATCTACTTTATATAAAAGGATTAGACGATAAACAAAAACGTAGAGAAGCGGATTCGGAGTTATTAGGAACTCCATATGAGAGAATTTTTCCTGAAAATCAACCAGAACTTAGATGGAGTACATTCTCACAAATGGGTCCGGAAGAAATGTTTGAAATAGTTTCTCATAAAGTTTTTCCATTTATTAAAGGAATGGGTGGAGATGGATCTGCATATTCAGAGCACATTAAAGATGCCGTGTTTGTGATTCCATCGCCTGCTTTATTATCTAGAGTTGTCGCAGGGATTAGTGACCTGCCAAAGACAACGAGTGCTGACAGTGAGGTTGATTCATTAGGGGATCTATACGAGTATCTACTATCAAAATTACAGAGTTCCGGAACAAACGGACAATTTAGAACCCCTAGACAAATTATTGATATGATGGTTGCGCTAATGAAGCCAACTCCGCAAGATACAATTGTTGATCCAGCAGCTGGTACGGCAGGATTTTTAGTATCGGCTAGTGAGTATCTAAGAAAAAACCATAACGATTTGTTTTACACAAGTGGGTTGAAAGAACACTTCCATAATACGATGTTTAATGGGTTTGAAATTGATACGACTATGTTAAGAATCAGTACGATGAATATGATGCTTCACGGTATTGATAATCCTAACATTCGCTATCAGGATAGTTTAAATGAGCAAAATAAAGAGAAAGAAAAATACACGTTAGTATTAGCGAACCCACCTTTTACAGGTTCACTCGATTATGATGCCGTGTCAGATGATTTATTAAAAGTGACGAAAACAAAGAAAACGGAACTACTATTCTTAGCTTTATTCTTACGTTTATTAAAGAAAGGCGGGCGCGCTGCAGTAATCGTACCTGATGGTGTCTTATTCGGTGCATCAAATGCCCATAGAGCAATTCGGAAAGAAATTTTGGAAAACAATAAACTAGAGGCTGTTATTAGCATGCCGAGCGGAATATTCAAACCATATGCAGGAGTTTCAACAGGAGTTCTAATCTTCACAAAGACAGGGTCTGGCGGAACGGATAATGTTTGGTTTTATGATATGGAGAGCGATGGGTTTTCGTTAGATGATAAACGGAATCCAATTGACGCGAATGATATTCCAGACATTATTGATAGATTCCATAATTTAGATAAGGAAGAGGAGAGAAAGCGAATAGATAAGTCATTCTTAGTTCCTTTTGAAGAAATTAAAGAGAATGATTATGATTTATCGATTAACAAATATAAAGAAGTAGAGTATGAAAAAATTGAATACATAAATCCAACTAAAATAATACAAGAAATTAAAATGCTAGAAAACGAGATATTAGAAAATATATCGTCACTTGAAAAAGAGTTGGTGAAATAAATGAAATACATTAGTATATTGGATGTATGTGACTTAAATGATAAAACCGTCAAAGAGTATGAGGGAGTAAAAAGGTATGTTGCAACTGGTGATGTGAGCAATGGTAAAATTGTATCGTTTTCAGACGTTAATTATATTAAAAAACCTTCAAGGGCAAATCGTATGGTAGAAAAAGGAGAAATCCTACTCGCAAAAATGAAAGAAACAGAAAAAGTATTATTAATCGATGAAAAAAACGAGGATTATATATATTCGACAGGATTTTTCACTTTAAAACCAGATACGAATAAAGTCAACGCAGAATATATTTATTATGTTTTAAAGTCTAAGTACTTTCAAAACGAAAAAGATAAACTAGCAAAAGGAGCAACTCAAAAAGCTTTAAATAATGCTGGTTTTAAAAAAATAAAAATTCCTGTACCTTCAAAAAGTATGCAAGAACAAATCACTGAAGCTTTGAAAACTACTGAGTTAATACTAATTATGCGACAACAACAAATTGAAGCTTTCCAGACTTTAAAACAAAGTATTTTCTTGGATATGTTTGGCGATCCTAATTCTAATCCAAAAAGATGGAAAGAGGACGTTTTAGGTAATTACCTACTCAATATTAAAGGTGGTTGGAGTCCCAAGTGTCACTCGCGAGAGATAGTCGGCGATGAATGGGGAGTTTTAAAGTTGAGTGCGATTACTCAGGGGAATTATAACTTTGAATTTAATAAGGCTCTGCCTCAAAATATAGATCCGAAGGTTGAACTCGAGGTAAGAAATAACGACCTTCTCTTTAATCGAAAAAATACTCCAGAATTAGTTGGCACTACTGCATTTGTTTTTAGAACTAGAAAAAACTTAATTTTCCCAGATACTATTTTTAGATTAGAATTAAAAGAGGGTCTAAATAAAGTGTTTTTATGGCAATTATTAAGTAATCCTTCTACCAGGAAAAAAATTAAACAACTTGCTAGTGGAAGTGCTAAATCAATGTCTAATATCTCTCAAAAAAATCTAAAACAATTAAAAATTATTATTCCTAATCTTACTTATCAAGAACAGTATGCAAATATCGTTCAACAAATTGAAGAACAAATTAATGTGCTTTCAGAAGGGATGAATCAAATGAATATGCTTTATGATTCGATATTACACAAAGCCTTTAGCGGAGAGCTATTCAAGGAAGACAACTTAAAAGTATGCAACTGAAGTACGAAAGAGGTGCTACAAATGACGAACTTTGAATTTTTAAAAGAAAAAGATCAATATAAACCATTTACAAGCGCTTGTCTTGAAGCCGAGAAAAGCTTACAAATCAGCCCTGCTACGACAGCTATTTTGTCGAGGAGGGCTTTAGAGCTTGCAGTGAAATGGACGTATAGCTTTGATGAAGGCTTAAAACTACCTTACGATGATAGATTATCAGCTTTAATACACGAACAAACATTTAGAGACATCATTGATAATGACCTCTTCCCTTTACTTCGCTATATTGTGAAATTGGGAAATGTTGCTGTGCATACGAATTCTAATATTTCAAGGGATGAAGCAATCACTGCTTTACGGAACCTACACGAGTTTGTGAGCTGGATTGATTATTGTTATTCCGTTGACTACACAGCTAAACCGTTTAATGAAGAAGTGTTATTAACAGGTAGCGAAACTCGGAAGCGAAAAGAAGAATATCAAGATTTATTTGAAAAACTAAGCGCGAAAGATCGTAAATTGGAAGACATTATCGCTGAAAACGAGAAGCTTAGAAAACAAGTTACAGAGACCCGTATCCACAACCAACAGGAAAAAGACTATGACTTTAAAGTGGACGAGATTTCTGAGTATGAAACACGAAAACGTTATATCGATGTTGATTTGAAATTAGCAGGATGGACGTTCGATAAAGATATTTTAATCGAATATAAAGTAACAGGAATGCCTAACTCAAAAGGTGTCGGGTATGTTGATTACGTTTTATTTGGCGATAACGGTAAGCCTCTAGCACTTATTGAAGCAAAAAGAACTTCAGTTAGTGTGAATCAAGGAAAACAACAAGCAAAACTTTACGCTGACTGTTTGGAGGCTATGCATGGTCAACGTCCAATTATCTTTTTAACAAATGGCTTCGAGTCAAGGATTTGGGATGACACGGAATATCCAGATCGTAAAGTATCTGGTGTGTACTCCAAGCCTGATTTAGTAAAGTTGATGGAACGGAGACAGTTAAAACGTTCATTACAAAATATTGAAATAAAAGATGACATAACGAACCGTGCGTATCAAAAAGAAGCCATTGTAAATGTGTGTGAAGCATTTGAATCGAAACAACGCGAAGCCCTACTTGTAATGGCGACGGGATCGGGAAAAACAAGAGTCTCTATTTCGATTGTGGATGTACTAGTAAGTCATAACTGGGTAAAGAACGTATTATTCTTAGCCGATAGAAAAGAGTTAGTAAGACAGGCAAAAAACTCCTTTAATAATTTAGTACCATCACTTAGTTTATGTAATTTACTTGATGATAAAGAGAGTCCAGAGTTATCTAGAGTGGTTTTCTCTACGTATCAAACAATGATGAATGCAATTGATGGAACGAAGCGTGAGGACGGGATAACTTTATTTACGCCAGGGCATTTTGATTTAATCATTATCGATGAAAGCCATCGGAGTATTTATAAGAAATACCGTGCTATTTTTGAATACTTTGATAGCTTGTTAGTTGGATTAACAGCAACTCCTAAAGATGAAATAGATATGAATACATACGAAATTTTTGGTCTTGAATCAGGTAATCCGACGTATGCATATGAACTCGAACAAGCAATTGAAGAAGGATATTTAGTCGATTATCGAACAATAGAATCTGTTTCTAAATTTATGGAAGAAGGCATTTATTATGATGATTTATCTGAAGATGAAAAACAAATGTATGAAGAGACGTTTGATGAAGAAGAAACATTCTCTGAGTACATAAGTGGTTCCGCACTAAATGAGTGGTTATTTAATAATGATACGGTTGATCACGTATTAAATGAGTTAATGGAAAAAGGGATTAAAGTTGCTGGTGGAGATCGAATTGGAAAGACGATCATTTTTGCAAAAAATGCAAAACACGCAGAACATATTGTCGATCGATTTAATCATCTATATACACATTATAGTGGAAAGTTCTGTCAGCAAGTAGATTACAGTATTAAATATGCTCATTCCATCATTGATGACTTCAAGGTGAAGGATTCCGAACCACATATTGCTGTGTCGGTTGATATGTTAGATACGGGAATTGATGTCCCAGAAGTTGTTAACTTAGTGTTTTTTAAAAAAGTAAGATCAAAAACAAAGTTCTGGCAAATGATTGGCCGTGGCACAAGGTTATCAGAAGATTTATTCGGCCCTGGGCAAGATAAAGAATACTTCCTTATCTTCGACTATGTTGGGAACTTTGAATTTTTTAGAGAAAATCCTAAAGGAATCGAAGGAAATGTTGTTGTTAGTTTAACGGAAAGGTTATTTAATCTAAGAGTAGAAATCATTAAAGAATTGCAGGCACTAGATTATCAGGAAGAAGCTTATATTACCCATCGTAACCGCCTAATTAATGAACTGCTTATAGAGGTCCGAAGATTAAATGAAGAAAATTTCCAAGTGAGAATGAACATTAAATATGTTCATAAGTTCCAAAGTGAAGATGTATGGGAAGCTTTGACGACTAATGATGTAAGAGAATTAAAGGAAGAAGTAGCGCCTTTAATTATCCCAGATGAAGATGATGAGATGGCTAAACGATTTGACAATGTAATGTATACAATAGAAATTGCGTATTTGACGTCACGCAAAGCAACAAAAGCTATTAGAACAGTAGTTGATACAGCGGAAAAACTAAGTGAAATAGGAACGATACCAAAAATTAACGATAACAGAGAATTATTAATAAATGTTCAATCAACAGTGTTTTGGGATGAAGCAACTATATTTGAATTAGAAGAAGTGCGCGAGGTAATGCGCGAATTAGTACAGTTCTTGGAAAAAGAAATTCGGAAAACATATTATACTAATTTCCAAGACACATTTGACGTAATTGTGGACGGGACACCTATTTACGGTTCAAATGATTTGAGAAACTATCAAAAACGTGTGAATCAATATTTAAAAGAGCATCAAAATGAAATGGCTATTTTTAAATTAAGGCATAATAAGCCATTAACAAAAGATGATGTTGCATTTTTAGAGAACATTTTGTGGAATGAGTTGGGTACCCAGGAAGATTATAAAAATGAATTCGGCGACACTCCTATCACAAGACTTGTTAGACAAATTGTAGGTTTGGATCGCGGAGCAGTAAATGCAGCGTTTTCTGAGTTTTTAACGGAAGAGAGATTAAATGCTACCCAAATTAAGTTTGTAAGAAAAATCATTGATTATGTTGTTGCTAAAGGTTATTTAGAGAAGCAAGTATTACAGCAGGATCCGTTTAGAACTTTAGGTAGTGTGTCTGAGTTGTTTGAGGATAATATCCAGGATGTTAGAAAAATTTTAGGCATTATCGATAATATAAACGCAAATGTAGATGTATTTGAAGGAGCATAATTATCATTGTGTCCAATGTAGTACGAAAGAAGCGGTGTTTAATAATAAAAAAGCAGAGTCAAGTTATTCGAAGAGTTACATATAGTTTTGAGTAAATATAGAAAGACAAATTTGTGGCTATTTAAAAATCCATCCAAAAAGCACTGACAAAAGTCAATTATTTGTCAGTGCTTTTTTGATTTTTTGCCTTTTGTACTGTCCATTCAAAATGATGATTAATTTCCTCTATTTCCTTTTTAGACAGAGTTTCCCATTTATCTATATCAAGGAAAGAAAAATTCTTAATATTGTATTTTTCTAATATGTACATTATTTTCTCTTCAAATTGTGAGTTGTTGCAGGTTGTTTGATTACCTTTAATTAAATAATCAAGACTTGTATCAAACATGTCTGCCAATTTAATTAAAGTCTCTAGTGTAGGTCTACGTTCTCCTCTTTCATAGGATCCATAAACATTCGCAGTAAAACCTAGTTTAAGACTAACTTCCTTCTTCGTGTACCCAAGAGATTCTCTTAAATTTTCTAATCTTTGTCCGAACGAGTTCATATATTTCACTCCAATTCGATTTGAATTTATCATAAAATGAAATCTTTTTTACAAAAACACTCAATTCGTGTTGACAATTTGGTTTTTATATATTAACATGCATTTGTACACACGTTGTGTGTGCATAAGTTCTGTATGGAGGTGAATTGTAAAAAGTTACATAAGAGAATTTAGGGGTTACCAAATAACATAAGGAGATGAAGTTGATTAACTAGAATTTTTAATTATAATTTTGCAAACGCTAACATGGTTTTTGTATTTTCTATTTTTGTATTTATGATCAACCGAACTGCAAGGGTATATTTTCCTATCGGGGTGATATTTTAGAATAGGGACGCTTGTATTAGGAGAGTTGAAAGAATAACAAAGACGGCAAGTCAATCGTAATAATAATTTGTAAAAGGGGTTGATAGATATAGTTAGTTATTAAGGATGCACTATTACTTCAAAGGTTTACTTAAACTTAAACAATAGATTGGAGGAAGCGTTTTTATGTATAGCGCTGAAAAGACAAAGTATGCAGAAAGAGTACAAGCAATAATCGATGATAGTTGGGAAGAACAATTACTTTTCTTGAAATCATTAGGAACATATAAAAGTACGTTAGGAAATGAAATTGGTGTTCAAAATTTTATTCAAAAGCATTTGGAAGATATGGATTTGGAAACAACTTCTTTTGATCCAGATCCAAAGAGACTTTCGTCTTATAAGAATTTTGGACAACCAGAATGGTCTTATGAAAATCGTCCAGTTGTTGTAGGGGAATGGAAGACTAAAGGATCAAAGATTGGAAAGAGCCTAATACTTCAAGGCCATATTGATGTGGTTAGTGCAGAACCTGAATCTTTATGGGATACAGATCCGTATAATCCATCTATTATTGATAACAAAATGTATGGTCGTGGTATCTGTGATATGAAATCTGGTGTTGCAGCGATGATTTATGCAGTTAAAGCAATTCAGAAATCAGGTATAAAATTGGGAGCAGATGTTCAAATTCAGACGGTGACAGAAGAAGAGTGTACCGGAAATGGGGCATTAGCTTTATTAGATAAAGGTTTTGTAGCTGATGGTGCTTTAATTACGGAGCCAACCGAATTAAGGACGTTAAAAGCACAAGTCGGTGTTTTGTGGGTTAGAGTAAAAGTTAGAGGTGCCGGGGCTCATGTGGAAAGGGCTGAAAAAGCAGTTAATGCAATTAATAAAGCATCTTATTTAATCCAGGCTCTAGATGAATATAGAGAATATATTAATAATAAACCCAAACCTAGTTATTATGACTTTCATCCACACCCACTAAATGTCAATGTTGGTGTAATAAAAGGAGGAGATTGGCCATCCAACGTTCCTTCTGAATGTATTTTCGAAGCGCGCATAGGCTTTTATCCTGAACAAGTTCCTGAGGTTGTACAAAGGGAAGTAAAAGAGTGGATTTTGAATGCTGCTGAAAAAGACGAGTGGTTAAAGGAAACACCACCAGAAGTTGAATTTTTTGGATTTAGTGCACCGGGCTTTGCTAATGAGGGTGATGCTGAGCTTTTCAAGTCGATTGCTTCCGCACATAAGTTTATAACAGATAAAGAAATTGAAACGGTCGCTTTTACAGCAACTACGGACATTCGTGCTTTCGAGGAATTTGGTATTCCATCTACTTGCTATGGGGCAACGGGTGCAAATATGCATGGATCAAATGAATATATTGATCTAGATACGTTAAAGACAGCAACAAAGACAATCGCTACATTTATTTTAGATTGGTGTAAAGTGAGAGAAACTAAAAAGTAGCTTTAATCGATATTTATACAAGAATCACTCTTTAAATTCCATATACAAATAGTAAGGCACTAACATCAAGAATTTCCATAACATTGAGAAAGCAAGGTTGATTTTCTCTACTGTTTAAATAAGAGTAAAATCACGAAAATTAAATCTTAAAATCAATAACACAAGTGAATAATAAGGAGGAAATTACTTTGAAAAGAAAAAGAATAGTAATTGTACTTATGAATCTTTTTCTTATTGGCACGCTGATTTTAGCGGGATGTAGCAAGGAAACTAGTAATACAGCGGATTCGGTAAAAATTGGAATAACAGGTCCACTTACGGGATCAACATCAAATTCTGGAATAGCCCTAAAGCAAGGAATGGAGATGGCGGTTGAAGAATGGAATGAAAAGGAGGGAATTAATATTGATGGAGAAATGTTACCTGTTGAGATGATCTTTGAAGACAACCAAGGGCAACCTTCAGAAGGTGTAAGTACTGCAGAAAAACTATTTAATAATGATAATGTTGACTTTTTAATTGGCGATGCTTTTGCAAGTTCTGTAACGATGGCTGTTATGGAATTAGCTTCCCAGTATGAAAAACCAATCATGAGTGGTGAACCAGTTAGTAGTGCTATTTCAGAAAAAATAGAAAAGGATCCAGAAAAATATAAATTCTTCTGGAAAGGTAACTTTAGTAGTGAGGCATATGGTGAAGGGGCATACGAAACAATTAAAACATTAATTGAAGATGGTGATTTTGAAGCCGAAAATAAAACAGTTGCATTCGTAGTAGAAGATACGGATTATGGTCGTTCGAATGTTGCTGAAGCGCAAAAATTGTTTGAAGAAGATGGATGGGAACAAGTAGCTTTTGAAACAGTTGAAGTAGGACATACCGATTTCTATCCACAGTTAACAAAGTTAAAATCACTAAAACAAGATGTACTTATTACATGTTTTACGGCTGTATCTTCTGGAGTTGCGCTTGTGAAGCAATTTAATGAAACTAGCGTGGAAGCTTTGCATTTAGCAATCTATTATCCTATTAGACCAGAATTTATGGAGCAAGCTGGGGAAGATGCAAATGGACTAATTTGGGAGCCAATTTCTTATCAGCCTGAACTAATTGAAAAACAAAAAGAATTTGAAGAGAAATATGCAGAAATTTATGGAGACGAAGGAAATGCTGATGCTGCCCAAGGTTATGACTATATGAATAATGCTTTGAGTGCTATTGAAGCAGCTGGAAGCCTTGATTCTGAAAAAATTGTTGAAGAACTATCTAAGATAAGTAGAGAAGGGATGCTTGGAATATATGAGTTTGATGAAAATAATCAAACCGTTAAAGCAGGACCAGATTTCCTTCCGGTTCCAGCAGCACAAATTCAAGATGGCAAAGATCAGATTATATGGCCGGAAAATATAGCAACTTCAGAATACGAGCCACAGCCATGGATAAAATAATTGCTTGTCGTTCACGTTTTAAAAATGGAGGTAGATTATGAGCGAAAATTATATTTTAAAGGCGGAAAAGATCAGCAAGCTATTTGGTGGTTTAGTTGCATTGAAAGATGTTGAACTGGAATTAGCTCAAGATGAAATTCTTGGGCTAATTGGCCCAAACGGTGCTGGGAAAACAACAATGTTTAATGTCATTGCAGGTGCTTTAAAGCCTAATACAGGGAATATTGTCTTTAATGGTACAGACATAACTACAAAACGACCTGATCAACGTTGTCATTTGGGGATTGCAAGAACGTTTCAAATTACAAAGCCGTTTCAAAACATGAATTTAATTGAAAACGTCATGGTAGGTTCATATTTTGGGACGAAACAGACTATTGTTTCAAAAGCAAGAAGTAAAGCAGAGGAAATATTAGAGTTTGTAGGATTGAGTAATATTAAAACCTTTGAAGCAAAGAGTTTATCGATTGGAAATCTTAAAAAATTAGAATTAGCTCGTGCTCTTGCTACCGATCCTAAAGTACTTTTGCTTGACGAAGTAATTGGTGGATTAACTCCCGCTGAAGGAAATGAAGTTGTAGAAATTATAAAGAAAATTAAGGAAAGTGGTATTGCAATCATAATGATTGAACACGTTATGAAGGCGGTAATGGGGGTATCTGATCGAATTATCGTTTTAAACTACGGAGAAGTATTAGCTGAAGGAACACCTAAAGAAGTCTCGGAGAATTCTCTAGTGATTGAAGCTTATCTAGGAGGGATAAAATAACATGATTAATATTCGTGACATCAATGTTTATTATGGGGATGTTCAAGTAATCCATAATCTCTCAATGAAAATTGAAGAAGGAAAGACAGTGGCCCTTTTAGGCTCAAATGGAGCAGGAAAAACAACAACTCTAAAGACGATTTCCGGATTGTTAAGCCCCAAAAGTGGTGAAATTTTCTATGGTGATAAGCGTTTAGACAAGATTCCTCCTAATATGATTATTTCTCATGGGATTTCCCATGTTCCGGAAGGGAGAAGGCTTTTTCCACAAATGACCGTAGAAGAGAATTTATTAATGGGTGCTTTTGAGAAATCACTTTGGGGGAAAAGAAAGGAAAAATTAGAATATGTATATGGAATATTCCCACGTTTAAAAGAAAGAAGACTGCAACATGGGGGAACCCTGTCTGGCGGAGAGCAACAAATGGTCGCAATTGGGCGCGCACTGATGAGTACTCCAAAGATTTTAATGTTAGATGAACCTTCGCTGGGATTAGCACCAAAAATTGTTGAGTCAATTTTTGAACTATTACAAAATCTGAATAAAGAAGGTATAACTATTTTACTTGTAGAGCAAAATGTCAACGTCGCTCTCGAAATCTCTGATTCTGCATACGTAATGGAAACAGGAAAAATTGTACTTGAAGGAAATGCAGAAGACTTAATGGATAATGTATACGTTAAACAAGCATATTTAGGTTTATAAGCACGAGGAGGGATGTTATGGAACTTTTGATACAGCAAATTTTAAATGGAATTATCGTTGGTTCGATGTATGCTCTAATTGCAAGTGGTTTGTCATTAATTTGGGGTACAATGAAAATGCTAAATTTAGCACATGGTGAATTTTATATGTTGGGCGGATTTTTCATGTTCTTCTTAAATGTATCCGCAGGTATTAATCCATTCGTTTCTGGAATTATCAGTATCGCTATTGTATTTATTGCAGCGGTTATTGTACAGAGGGTGGTTATTCATTATTTGATGGAAAAGCCGGGTTGGACAGAAAGCCACTTGATTGCTACGTTTGGGATTTCTGTTTTATTACAAAATTTAGCACTTAATATTTGGGGCGAACGATTTAAAAACATTCCTTATTATGTAGATGCAAATATTTATATTTTTGGAATCGGATTGTCCGCTCAACGTATATTAATTTTTATGGTGGCGGTATTAGTTATTGTTCTGTTTTGGGGATTTCTTAAATACAGCCGTTTTGGACAAGCATTAAGGGCGACCTCACAGGATAGAGATTCTGCAACCCTTTATGGAATTAATACGAAATTAATCTATATGATTGCATTTGGTGTTAGTGCGATTTTAGCAACTGTTGCTGCAATTATGCTAGCTCCAATTTATTCCGTTAACCCTTGGATGGGATCAGACCTACTATTAAAAGCGTTAGCAGTTGTTATTATTGGTGGACTTGGCAGTTTAGTAGGAGCTATTGTTGGAGGGATTGGATTAGGAATCCTTGAAGGATTAGGAATCATAGTATTTTCATCTGAATGGCAAAATGTAATAGCATTTTCATTACTAATTTTAGTTTTATGGATTAGGCCTTCCGGGTTATTTGGAACAAAGGAGTGGTAGTCATTGGGCTTTAAAAACATTCAAAATATCAAAAACGAGGATATATTGATGGAAAAACATAAAGCTTGGTATAAAACAAATAAACTGGGATATTTAATAGGGGCTTTATTTTTAATAATAATTCCACTATTTGTTCAAAGCTATATTCTGCATATTTTAATTTTGTCTCTTATATTTGCCATTTTAGCTTCTAGCTGGAACCTAATTGCCGGTTACTCTGGGATATTCTCATTTGGACATCAAGCGTTCTTTGGGTTAGGTGCTTATGTATCTGCACTTATGTCGATGAGATTAGATATATCTCCATGGTTTGGATTGATCATCGCCGGGCTATTTGCGTCAATTGCTGGAGCTTTCATTAGTTTACCAGTTTTAAGACTACGAATTATTCCTTATATCGCTATTTTAACTTTAGGTTTTGCGGAAATTACTAAACTTATAGCTAGTAATCTAGTTGATCTCACACGAGGAGAATTAGGATTAAGTGGTATTCCAGCTTTTACGAGTATCGGCACAATTAGCTTTAACTTAGCAAATCGAATAAATATATACTATCTTATTTTAATCATATTTTTTATTACCATCCTTGTCATCTTAAGGATAGTAAAGGGACCTCAGGGATTAGCGCTTAAGTCCATTAAAGAATCTCAAGATGCAGCTGAAAGTTTAGGGGTTAATTTAACGAAACATAAATTATATGTGTTCATGGTTAGTGCTTTTATTGCAGGTGTTGCTGGTTCCTTATTCGCTCATTATGTCCAAGTATTAACACCTTCATCAGCAATTAGTATTGATATTATGATGCAAGTTTTACTAATCGTTGTTATAGGAGGCCTAGGGACAATTGCTGGTCCAGTAGTAGGTGCATTTATAGTTGTAATTGGTCTCGAATATCTGCGGGTATTAGGAGATTATAGATTAGTAATTTATGGACTGATTATTGTTTTAGTTATTATGTTTATGCCTGATGGAATTGTAAGGAAGTTTTCCAAAATAAAGTTTAATCGAAAGTAATTTACTGAGAACAGAAATATGAAAATACGAGGAGATATAGGATGAAAGTAGCTGCAATTCAATTGAATCCTCAAGATAATAAGGAAGAGAATATTTTAAGTGCGTTGCAATATGTGCGAGAAGCAGCCAATAATGGTGCGGAATTTATTGTGTTACCAGAATATGTTGATTTTATGGGGGAAGAAAGTAAAAAAGTAATGTTAGGTGAAACAATCCCCGGTCCAACAAGTAATGCCTTCGCAAGTGTAGCAAAGGAATACAATATTTACCTACTTTGTGGAAGTATCCTTGAAAAGGCAGATGATAAACGTGTGTATAACTCTAGTATGCTTATTAATGGAAATGGGGAGATTATAGCAACTTATCGAAAATTGCATTTATACGATGCAATATTTGAAGGTAGATATACGATTAAGGAGTCAGATACGATTAAACCGGGGAAAGATGTTGTTACAGCAGATACCGATTTTGGGACTGTAGGAATGACAATTTGTTATGATATTCGTTTCCCTGAATTATTCCGCTCACTAGCTCTCCGAGGTAGTAAAGTCATATTTGTTCCCGCTGCATTTCCGCTATACACTGGTGCACATCATTGGGAGATTCTTTTGCGAGCAAGAGCAATAGAAAATCAATGTTACATAGTAGCTGCTGGTCAATTCGGAATTGCTCCTCCAGACCATGTTGAATTTGGAAATAGTATGATCATTGATCCATGGGGAACTGTACTCGCTAGAGCTCCAGAAAAAGAAGCGATTATCATAGAAAATCTTGACCTAGGTTATATTGACCAAGTAAGAGGTAAAATACCTTGTTTTAATCATCGGAGACCGAGCGTTTATTCTAAGTTAATAACGAATGAATCGTTACAACGCCATGTAGAAGGATAGAGAATATTTTTAGAACTTTTTATTAATAGATGGAGGGGAAAGGTGTATAGTAAGTTGCTTTTGGAATATGGACTACAAAAAGCAGATTCCCATCGATTTATGAAGAGAAGCAGGATAACGACGAGTGGCGTTATGCATTCAGAAAAATATTATAGGATTAGTTAATACTTTCATTTCATAATCAAGGATGAGCTTCATCCTTGATTAAATTATTTTCGAATAAATTTTATATGGACTGGTGGATGTAGATATGCAGAAAAGAAAGATGTGGATATATGCACTGGTTAGTATGTTGGTAACAATATGTATCTCCGGCTTTGGAAGGATGTCATATGGAATACTGATGCCATTTATGAAAGAAAGCTTAACATTGACCTATCAAGAGGCAGGTATGTTAGCAACTTCAACTGCAATTGGATATTTATTGATGGTTCTCTGGGTAGGGATTCTGGCTACAAGATGGGGGTCTAAACGACTTGTAGTATTTGGACTTTTCTTATTGTCAACAGCTTTAATAATCCTGTTTTTTGTAGAAAGTTTTATTCAGACTTTAATTTGTATGGTTATTTTAGGAGTAGGAACTGCTTTTGGATATACACCATTAGTAAACATTGTAGTAGGGTGGTTTCCTCAAAATAGGGGGCTCATGATTGGTTTCTTATTAAGCGGAATGGGTTTAGGGACACTGATCACAAGTGGCCTCATACCAATATTTAATATATGGTTTGGAACGGACGGATGGCGTTTTCTATGGTTAATATACGGGGTGATTAGTGTCGGTACCACTTTCATTGGATTAAAACTTCTTCAAGATCCTCCCAATTCAGTGAAAAATCCGAAAACGGATGATCAATCCTTTTTGCATGATGTATATCTGCATAAAGGAGTTCTTTTGGTAGCTCTTATCTATGGTCTAATTGGTTTTGCTTATTTAATTCCTCAAAGCTTCCTTTTTAGTTTCATTTTAGAAAAAGGTGTTAGTGAATATTTAGCAGGAATTATTATTGGGATAGGTGGTTTTATTAGTATTTTTAGTGGGCCATTATGGGGGGCGATATCGGATAGAGTTGGAAGGAAAACATCTTTAAGGATCATATTTGGTTTAAGTGGATTTTCAGTACTTATACCAATTTTTTGGCCTTTCGCTTTAGGGTTTATGATTAGTCAGATTTTTTGGGGATTGACCTTAATGGGGATGTTATCGCTTACTCAAGCATTGGCAATAGAACAGACGCATCAAAAATATGCACCTGTTGCATTAGGTTATACAACCATCTTTTTTGCAAGTGGGCAAATATTAGGACCAGGACTAGGTGGAATCATGATTGAACACTTAGATGGAATTCCTGCGGCTTTGTGGTTATGTTTCGGATTATTTACTCTTGCATTCGTCCTAACTACTAGGTTAAAAACAAATGAATATGAGATAGAGTACAAGAAAAAACTGGGGAAATAACACTTGATGATCGAAATCTGCACTTTTGAAAAAGCAGTCATCAAATGGTAAAAGATGAAATAACTAGTGGTTTATGATAGATATGTAAAATATGTATTTGGCAATATAGTTTTGAACCATTTCACCTGTTCTCTTATCATAAAAGATAGGTTTGGAGTCTTTAGGCTGACCAGTTATAAATTACAAACAGAAGTAATCGTCAACAAGGTTGTGAGGATATGAGGACAACCACTTCTTTTTTTCTGTGAAAATGACAACGATAACGATTAAACTAAGTACAGCTATTATTGATAAACTAAATTAGCTACTAGGCTTATAGCAATAGGTAAGAGTTTGATGTTATCGCCGTCTTTTCCCCTGCTCCACACGGTACGTGAAGCTTTCACCTCATACCGCGTTCCATCTTTCAATTGCATTTTTAACTAATAGATTCTATGTTACACATTTTACGATAGTGTTAATTTTCTTGATTGCCGTTTTGTTTAGATTAAGTATATCAAGATATTTGTTAATTGTTTGAGTTTCCGTAGCGTGAATTAAGATGTGAATGAATTTATTTAGAATTCGCAGATTGCTGAAATCATCTGTACCTTCCAAACCTAGAGGTATAGAATGGTGACAGTGTACAAATTCAGCGGGTAAGAATTCCCCCGTAATCTCGCATTTACCGTTTTTCATACTGTACCTACTAATTCGATTATCAAAATATTCCACGCTTCTGTTAGGAATGTTAGATTTTATTAGTTTCCCAATTTCGGCTGATACGTCGGCCTTTAACCTTTTGTAATTAAGACTTCTTCCTTCTTTTGTAAATGGAGTTTGCCACTGTGAATAGCCCATAATGCTTTTATGTCTTATGTTGGCAAGAGGGTATAGATATACTCCGCAAACCTTATACGTCTTATAAGAACTCTTATAGAATCTGGTGTAGGAAGGCGGTGCCTTCCTTGGGTGTTCATATTTCCAACACTTCTCAAACGGTTGTTAAGTGTTCTACTTAGCTGGTATGCAAGTTTTCCGAATTCAAGGCTAACATGTGTTGCACCACGACTGTAATTGTGAATTCCTAGAACCCAACTATTGTATAGAAGAGCATTTTGGGTAGTTGGACTTTTTTGAATCTGCTTGATTCTTTTTCGTCCTTCTTCCTTATATTGTTTTTTCTTTTTGGCGTTAAGCCTTGTATAGGCAACACGTTTATGACCTTTTATTTCTGCCTTCAAAGTGAATCCAAGAAATTCAGATTCCTTTTTCCGTAAGTTTACCACCTTGGATTTTTCTGGGGATATGTCGAGTTTTAATCGGTCTTTTAGATAGAGCTTTACGGCGTGATACCATCTTAGGGCAGTTTTCCAATCTCGGCAAAGGATTTTGAAGTCGTCCGCGTAGCGAACAATATATCCTTCCTTGAGATTAGATTTTTTAAGAAAATAATATTTGTGCTGGCTTTGTTTGTATTTAGTCTTGCTTTCAAATCTTTCCCATTGTCCTGCTATCCATTTGTCTAAATCGTTCAGAACAACATTGGATAGAAGGGGTGATAAAATACCCCCTTGAGGTGTTCCTTTGGTTGGTATACCTTCCCCCATGATTTCTGCTTTAAGCATCTTACCGATTAGTTTTAAGACCCTTTTATCCTGTATTCCTAAATTCCATAACTGCTTGATTAGCAGTGAGTGGTTAACATTATCAAAGAATCCTTTAATGTCTACATCCACCACATAATGAAGATTGTTACGGTTGACTAAATGGTTTACCCTCGCTATTGCATGATGTGTAGACCTTAAAGGTCTAAAACCGTATGAGTGATTATAGAATTGCGCCTCGCAAATAGGTTCAAGAACCTGTTTGAAGGCTTGTTGAATAATTCTATCACTTATACTTGGAATGCCTAGGGGGCGTTTATTACCATTTGGTTTAGGAATAAATACCCGTCTTACCTTCATAGGTTGGTAGTTTTGAAGACGTTTTTGTATGAATAAAACTAGATCCTTCTCCGGGAATTTCTTGAAGTCATCAATGATTCTTCCATCTTCACCAGCTGTTTTTGAACCTTTATTCGTTTTTATTGTACGAAAGGCAAGTAGAATATTTTCTCTCGAAATTACAATGTCATAAAGACGGTTGAAAGATTCCCCGTTTTTACCTTTTTCGTACAGTTCATCAAATGTTTCAGTCATGCCTTAGTATTCCCAGTATCGTAATCGTGTTTGCATAATGGATCACTCCTTTCGCGGAATGATTTCCCATCTTCTTACCCGATCCTTGCAATTAACTTTTTAGAATGTCAGTTGTAACAATTGAAAGACTTGGGGCTGTTCCTCCACTTCCATTACAGAAGATTCAATGGTCGTGCCCCTACTCTCAACAAGGATAAATGCATTTCGGAAAATGATCCTTATAGCAACCATCTAGGGATGACAGTCCCTAATGCATGACGTTCCTGGTTTTCCCTGTTCCTTTAAGTTTATCTGTGCATTTGCCCTTAGGTGACTCCTGTAAGCCTGTAAGTTTTGTCACTCCCATTGTTAAGTGAACGTATTTCATAAGCACTATTCTTACTTTACATCAACTTACCTGAAGTATTATTCAGCAATACCAGTTAGATATTGTTTCGATATAGACCCGTACATTCGGAGTTTGTCAAACCAAATCTGGTTATTCTCACCATAGACAATTTATAGACACCCGACCTATCGGTTGTGTTCCTTACCGCTAAGGAATTTTTGTATTATCATTTAAACAACAACTTTCAGTCGACTTTACCTAGCTTCAAACATCCATTTTTCTGTTATAATGAATGCATGTAGGAGTATCAGTGTGGTCGCTTTGGAAAACATGGATTCCTCATTTCAACCATCGACTTAGAAGTTAGACTTACAGATGAGTAAGCCCGAACGTTTTAGCCTTTCTATAGACTTCCTCGTTCAACAGGTCGCGCAATGCTTCGAAAGTCGTCATTTTACCACCTCCCTTCTGTTAGGAAGATGGTCAACCGCCCACTATACATTTGTAGTTGTTGCTATTATTCTAGCATAGTGGCTCAATAGATAGCAATAAAAACAAGAACGCATATTCGTATATTATATACCACCCTTAGAAATCTAAAGGGTGGTTTTTTTAGGTTGATATTGGTTCAGCAATTTTAAATTGAAAGGTTTTTATTTAAAGAGCATTTATTGTAATGATAACGGCTTCAGTTACGGATGAGAAAATACTAATAACATTAAAAATATTAAATTAATTAGCATATATTCCATTAAGATAATACCAGTATAAATAGCAATATATATAGAAATTTAATTCTATGCTTTTTCAATGTTATAAATTACTACATTTTTGTGCGATCGCGGCTGTGTGCTAAATACGCTATTAACATATTTCTAAAATTGATTTAACAAAATCAGTTTTTTCATCTGCATATTTATGCTTATCATGCTTGTTTGCTTTTGTTAACTTTATTTTGAGATCTTGATATTCAATTCTTGCATTATCATTATCTCTTAAGTAATCTCTAAATTTCAGCTGCTCAATTAGATACTTACTTCCACTTTGAAACATATGGATTTGATGAGTCCTTGGTTCTCCTTTATTATAGTAGTGTCTATCCGGGAGAATGTTTGTACCTTTATAGGAGTAGCCTAAACTCTCCAAAGGTGATACACAATATTTTCCTTCCCTAAAATCGTTGATTTCAATGGCTATATCGATAATCGGCTTTGCACTTAAATTTTTTACCGCCGTACTTCCAATGTGATGAATATCAATAATATAATTAACGATTTCCTTCTCAATTTTACTTTTTTCTAATAAGAACGCTATTTCCCAATCTTTGTCCAAGGTACTAAAAAGACCTCTCCCTTAGGTAATCCCAACATATACCATACCTCCAAGCAGTTTATTGATGGAACTATCTTAAACAGAAGTCGCCAGCATTTTTACTCCAAATGGACCGTTTACTTAAAACCTTACTACGTTAATTTTAACATAAAAATTTCGATACCTTCGAAGTATAAGAATTTTAATGATTTCACCACTAGAACCGAGCTCCTTAGTTTAAAAAGGAATGCTTTTTATTTTTGGCTTAATACAATATCAATAAAAAAATATTGATTTAAACTAATTATTTATTGTAAAACGATAAATAATGTATTAAAATAAAAAAAGAAATAAATAAGTGAGGTGTTTTTGATGAAACTAGGATCAACATTGTTTTTAAGGATAGCTGTGAATTTAATTGGAGTTCCGATTCTTGCTTTATGCATATTTGGATTGCCGCGGATAGCGATTGAGGCTTTTGCACAAACAGGAAGAGGTTCAGAGTTTACATATGTGGTATTGGGCATTTTATTTTTAATGTATATATCGGCAATCCCGTTTTACTTTGCATTGTATCAGGCGTTAAAACTGTTACGTTATATTGACAAGAACGAGGCTTTCTCGCAAATTTCTGTAAAAGCTTTAAAGAATATAAGAAGCTGTGCCATTTTAATTAGTGTTTTTTATATGGTGGCTCTTCCGTTCATCTATGTCGTAGCGGAGTGGGATGACGCACCAGGTCTTATCGTAATCGGGTTGATTATTACTTTTGCTTCCATGGTGATTGCGGTCTTTGCTGCTGTTCTCAAAAAACTTTTACAAGAAGCGATTGATATCAAATCGGAAAATGATTTAACGGTCTGAGGTGAATGACATGGCAATTATAATCAATATTGATGTGATGTTGGCTAAGAGGAAAATGAGTGTGACGGAACTTTCGGATAAGGTTGGGATCACGATGGCAAATCTTTCTATATTGAAGAATGGAAAAGCAAAAGCAATTCGTCTATCAACCTTAGAGGCGATTTGTAAGGCGTTAGATTGTCAGCCTGGAGATATTTTAGAATACAGAAATGATGAAGATATCCAAGACTAATAGAGCAGGAAGGGGGATACTCATGGATGTAACTGTTCGAAATGATGCCGAGAAAAAGACGTTAAAGGTGCAAATGATTTTAGCTCTAAATGGACTTCTTCATTTTGGTTGGGAGCAGGCCCTATCTTGTTTGTTTTCTGTCGTTATTTTTGCTTCATTGGCCATTACACAAGTTATGCCGCTTCCCTTCTTGCCACGGTATGACTGGCTGCTCATCATCTTTCTTCTGATGCAGATCTGGATGGTACGTTCGGGACTTGAAACACGGGATGAACTAAAGGTGATTACATTGTTCCACCTTATTGGTCTTGCGCTGGAACTTTTCAAGGTACATATTGGATCCTGGTCCTACCCGGAGGAAGGGTATTCCAAAATTTTTGGAGTGCCGTTATATAGCGGTTTTATGTATGCAAGTGTAGCAAGTTTTCTTTGTCAGGCGTGGAGAAGGCTTAAAATTAAGCTTGTTAAGTGGCCGCCACTTTTGGCAGTTGTACCTCTTGCAGCAGCGATCCACTTGAATTTTTTCACTCATCATTACTGGTTAGACGTCCGCTTTTGGTTATCCGTTCTTGTAATTATCGTCTTTTGGAAATCGTGGGTATCTTACGAGGTGAATGGAATTCGCTACCGGATGCCACTTGCACTTTCTTTTGTTCTTATTGGATTTTTTATTTGGATAGCAGAAAATATCGCAACGTTCTTTGGAGCTTGACAGTATCCTAACCAAACCGTTGCGTGGAGTCTTGTTCATCTGGGGAAGGTGAGCTCATGGGTATTATTAGTAATCGTTAGTTTTCTTATCGTAGCAACGTTAAAGCAGATTAAGGCAAAGAAAATAGGGGCATGAGCATCATTTCAGGCTGGCTTATTGTTAAGGCTTGGACAATGAATCTGTTCCACCATTTCAAAACATTTTAGAGAGGATGAACACGATCAATGAAAATTCCTTTTTTAAATCATCTACAAACGAGTGAACCCTTACCTTATCTGGAAGGTCATACACCAGAACATATCGCAATCATTATGGATGGAAACGGACGCTGGGCGAGGAATCGGGGCATGCCCAGAGTTGCTGGACATAAAGAAGGAGTATCTGTCGTATTTAAAATTGTCAAGGCGGCAGCTAAATCTGGGGTGAAGGTTTTGACACTTTATACGTTCTCAACAGAAAACTGGAAACGTCCAAAGTCCGAAATAAACTATATTTTAAGACTCCCTAAAGAATTTTTACATGTCTATCTGCCAGACCTTATATCCAATAATGTACGTATTAAAGTAATCGGCGACATGAATGAGCTTCCGGCCTCTACACATGAGACGCTACAGTATGCAATGGATCGTACCCGTGACAATGACGGTCTTCAACTGAATATTGCACTCAACTATGGAAGCAGAAACGAGATTCTGAATGCAATGAAAGCAATGGTAAAGGATTTAAACAACACGAAATTATCAATGGATGAATTGGATGCACTGGATGAACGGCAGCTTTCAAAATATTTGTATACGGCTGATATCCAAGACCCTGACCTGCTTATTCGTACCGGCGGAGAAAAACGTCTGAGTAATTTCCTGCTTTGGCAGCTCGCCTATACAGAGTTCTGGTTTACGGATGTTTTGTGGCCAGATTTCTCCGAGAATGAATTTTTGGATGCGCTGGAAGAGTATCGGCAACGCAAAAGAAGGTACGGTGGACTATAAGGCAGTTTTGTACACACTTAAGGACTTTAAGGATCATTTTGAGTTGGTTCCAATATTTAGATATTGTGAAACATCGAAGCGATAACGATTCTATAAGTAAAATGATTATTGAGCTTGTTACAATGAAACGTATCATTCATTGAGAACGTATGAATGATAGAATGGAAAGTCTTGGAGGTAATTATAATGCAATCGAAGTTTTTACTCGGAATTTTAACATCATTTTTCTTTGTGTTGGTATTAACAGGGTGTCAATCGAATAATGAAATTTTGATGGATGATGTTAACGATATAATAGAAATCTCTATTTCCAAAACAATTGATTTTGGTAAACTCAATGATGTTCTTTGTAACATTTGAGGACTCGAATAAATTGAACATTTTAAAAAATGCTTTCTTAAATGCTAAAAGAGAGAAAATAAAACTGGAAGGTGTTAATTATGATTTACTAATTACTGACGATAAAGGTGGTAATTATTTGTTACAATGCTATTTAGGTGAAGAGGGAGAGAAAAGTGCTTTTTTCTTTATCGGTCACGAAGATAGAGTGTATTTCACATCCAATGAAATAACACAGGAATTGAGAAAAATTATAAAACCATAAATCCAGAAAGACCTTTGTATTTGAAGGTCTTTCCTTGCTTAAAATAGTCAATTTGGAAAACATCATGCTTTTAAAAATACCGCAATTTTTTCTAACCGTTTCGTTCTTTTCAAAAATTGTGGTGAAATAAATCGGTTTAAGTAATTTGTCAACTTCACATTTGCTCCGTAATAATAGGCTTGAACAATTAATTTAGAACAATAGTTTTTCTCTATCGACTCAATATTATGATTTAAAACAGTATACTCTTTTACAAGGTGTAGATGATCTGTAGCCCATTTCGCAGCTTCATTTGCACCGGATTTTGAGCGTAGTAATGTAATTTGATCCCCTGGATGATGTCGATGCCAAAATTGTTCGGCAGTTAACGTATGACCGGAGGGTTTTCCCGGTATCGCTTCTTTCATCGTGTAATCAGATCCGACAATGACAGTATGACCGACATAATAAGTGGATCTTCCAATCGTAGAATATAAAATATCTCCCGGAAGCATCTCAATATTGCTATACGGATATGTTTTTTTAAAAGACATGATGATACTCCTTCAAAAAGCTATATGATTTAATTATAACGATTAAACGAAAGCATATAAAGTGAAGTTTTCCTAAAAGAGTCCATTTTGACCCATATAGGACTCTTTAATTTTTTTATTCGAATTTCTCCAATTCAAATAAAACTTATAACTTTTCACAATGCCTATTGTCCAAATCGGTCATTATAGTTATACTATGAGTGACTGATATGGTCAATCTCAATTTGACAGAAAGGAGATTATTGCCATTTACTCTAAGTTTCTTAACTTACAATCAGAAAAACAACAGGAAATTATTAACGCAGCAATAATGGAGTTTGTTCAAAGTGGTTTTGAAAGAGCATCAACAAATGAAATTGTAAAAAGAGCGAACATCTCTAAAGGTTCATTATTTAATAATTAAACGTACAGATATGTCATGAAATTCCCGATGTCATGGCTTTCTAAGGGGTATAGTGAAATAAAAATATGATGCTCCAATCGAACAACTTATGAAAATAACTGAAAAGTGCAATACTTTATGTTATACTAGCTTTAAATATGGGAACACTTACATATACATACGAAAAGGGTGTGATATGTATGTGTGAGAACGGTGAGAAATTTAAAGGGGATGAAGGCATGGAGAAAATTAGTAAAAAAGACGAAATAAACAAAGCTGACATGCGCAATAAAAATACAGATGAAATTTTGAATAAAGGTATCAAACGCTACGATAAAGCGTTAAAAAGACTTTCTAAAAATTAACAATGGAAAAACTGAAACCAGAGGAACTAAGGTATATTCATAAGACAATGCTAGAACGTTATGGTGGATTACCCGGTGAAAAAACCCAGGAATGATTGAATATGTGTGTGACAAGCCATTTATAATAACTTTTGGGCATGAGCAATATCCTGATATTTTTCAAAAAGCGGCTGTTTTAATGACTTCATTAGCAAGAGGTCACTATTTTTTCGATGGAAATAAGCGAACTTCTGCAATGGCTACGTATTCCTTTCTGATGAAAAATGGGTATGAGTTAATAGTTTCAGATGATAATTTATTTAATACATGTATATATGTAGCTACAGGGGATTTGACAGAAAAAGAATTAGCAACGTGGTTAAAAAATAACTCATATCATTTAAAATAAGATTAATAGAATTAGACCTTACATTAATTTGTAGCGGTCTTTTTTTGTTGAAACCGAGTATTTTAAAAAGGGATGTGACCAGAATAAGCTTTCATTTGTGTTAATTAAACGTACAGAAATGTCCTAACATTCCAGATGACATGGCTGTCATCGCCCATTGGTATACTTTATGTAAATCAATTAAGGAGATGGCAAAATGAAAAATTGGAATCAGTTGTTTGTACGGCACGGATGGAATCTAGAGCAAATGGAAGAATTCAAGTTTCAGTGTAAAAATGAGACGGCGGATAATATGGAATTTTTACTGGAGTGTTTTGATAGAATAAATGTGCATTATCATTTTGAGGGGGAGGAACTCGAGATTGTAAGCTCCCCTGTAAGTGAAAGGGAATGGATTAAAGCAGTTGATTTTGAGTTTCGCGGCAGAACGGAGAATATTGGTCTATCCAAGGATTGTAACGGACCTGGGGTTTCTGAACTGGATACGTATATTAGCGGAGTGGTGCGCCAGTTAAATCGGTTAGGGTTTTATACAATTGTCTCGTGTGATGGACATGGCAGAAGAGGGGCATATGTCTATGTAACGAAAAATCTTGATGTTAAAAGTTTGGTAACTGTTTTGTTGGCTGTAGGGATGAGGCGTGTTTATTACCGGGAATTTGCTAATCATTATAAAATTACGCTTTCCATCGGTAATGCTAGGTTACTTGATTTAGCTGAGAGTTTGAGTAAGGTTGAAGTTGATTGGCTAAAAGAAGAAATCGCATTTATAAAAGAACAGCTTTTTTACAAAAGTTTGCACGAAGTCTTATCGATTCCTGGGGTTAGTGGGAGTGAAGGGCGAATTCGAAGTTTTGTAAAAGAGAAGTTGGCGCCATTTGTTGATTTTGTCACGGTGGATAGAAGCGGAAATTTGTTGGCTGAAAAGACATATCGCGGTGGAAATGGTCCGACAATATTGCTGAATGCACATTTGGATGTCGCAACGGAATTGGCTCCTGGGCGCTCTATTATAAAAGAAAACGGAATTTGGCGTAGCACAGAAGGAATTTTAGGGGCTGATGACCGTGCTGGTGTAGCTGTATTGCTTCATATAGCAGAAAAATTAATCGATTCGACGTTTCGAGGAAAGGTAAAATATATTTTCACGGTAGAAGAAGAGTGTGGCCTAGTTGGAGCAAGTAAAGTAGATGATTATTTTTTATGGGGCACGGATGCTGCATTTGTCATTGACAGAAGAGGAACAGGGGATATTGTGACATCTTGTTGGGGAAGCCACCCATTTTGTGATGTTAATTTCGGTAAACTTATCGAACAGATTGCGGATGAATCAGGTTTAGTAAAGTGGAAGTGCACAAGTGGGGGCAGCAGTGACACGAGAATTTGGGCAGAACACGGAATCCAAAGCGTCAATCTTTCGACAGGATATAGAAATGAGCATACGGATGATGAGTTTCTGGATGTTGCTGCGTGCTACAATGTTACAAAATTATTGACAGCGATTTTTGACAGAGCGAATGAAGTCCGGCGGGTTGTTAGGCGAATTAGTTTTAACAGGAATATTTTAAATGATATGAATGAAGAGATTAAATAATCGTATTGGTGATCCCTCAATTATTTGGGGGATTTTTATTTTTCAGAGAAGTCACTTGTATATTGCATAATATAGTGGAGAATATTGCAACCAAAATCTTATTATGCCTTAAAAGTCGTCATTTTACCACCTATCTACTACAAGGAAGTTGGCAAGCCGCCCACTATACTTTTGTAGTTGTTGCTAGTACTCTCTATCACATTTATAGTTGAATTAGGAACGTTTATTCTTGCTTTAGTTCCAAATTCTAGTGTGTTTTTACACTATTTCCAATTATTAATTCAACTTAGCAGGAAAGCGTATAAAATTTTACTAAACTCAAAATCCTTTGTCCAGATAGGATGGGCATGATAAAATTGACATAGCATAATAGTTTCTACGGTTAATAAGAAAATAGTCATTTTATAAAATAAATAATTATTACAGGAGAGAGACTGGATGGAGTTAAAACGATTATGTGAAAAGTATGCGACTGTAGTTATAATCTTTTCCATCTTCATAATCTCGTAACCCTATTGCAACTCCATCAATGAGAAAATACACATGATGTGGAAAGTCGCCCCCTAGAAACGATGACAGGGTTCGGTTCAAATTCCAACGTTGTACCATGATCACCCAAAAGACCAGCAATAACAGAGTAGTTAAATTCCGTCTTTTATAAGTCCGAATATTCAATTCTAGCTTCTAGGGTAGCGTTGTATAAATACATCACAATGATGTGTATTATGATATGATAAAGACATACCATTAATTGGTGGTGATTTTATGGGTTTTATCGAAACTTTAGAAGAACTTATGAAACACATTGCAAAAATGGATCAAGATAATTCAGTTTTTCAGTTCTCCATCCCTGGGAAGGGGAAATTCACCTTGCTTTTGCAGGAAGAAGCTGAAGAATCAATTAAATCAGAAGTGGAAAAAAATCCCCAATTAAAACAAATGATTCGAGAAAGTCAAAATGAATATGAAGAAGGAAAGGGAATGTCCACGAAGGATTTATTAAAGTCAATGTCAATAGAGGATTTCGAATAATGGACGATCTAAATGTCGTCTGGCTTCCGACCGTAAAGGAAGAACTATTACAGTTTAGAAGTATGCACTTTACGTCGGAAGAGACATTCGATTTCATTCATTATGGACACAGAAGAACTTTTAAAAAATAATATTGTGGGACAGACATATACAGAGGAGGTTGGATCTTATCAGGGTCTGTTGCGCATAGTAATTAGAAAATTTCGCACTTAATGCCTCGAAAGTCGTCATTCTACCATCTCCTTTCTACAAGGAAGATAGCCAGCCAGCCCATTATACTTTTATAGTTGTTGCTATTATTCAGGTCATATTTATAGCTAAATTAACAGAACGTTTAATCTTGTTTCATTGGCTAAAAATATAAGTGAAACATTCTCTAAGATTTTTTAAATTCTTCGAGATCTATCCGATGTAGTTGCAAAAATATCAGAGTATGTGAGAAAAGTGACTAACGAATAGGGATTAGAGTGGTGAGATTAAGGTTATTTTTAATGACAAAGTGTCCTCTCCCACTGAAATATGATATCATGAAAATAGAATAGGACAGGGAGGTTGGTATATATGGGATCATGTAATATTGATCATTCTCTCGATGATGTAAAAAAGAAGCTGAAAGGGCAAAGAATATATTTACCTGAAAATTTAGTAGAAAGATTAGAAAAGGCTTTAATAGATGATTTATCGCAAGGCTCCTTGAATGACATTTTTCACTTGTTAAAAAAGTATGATCTTGCCCCTGATTCCGAACGAGAAAAGCGTAATCAAAAGTTAGCCGCATACATATAAAAAAGTAAATGTGCACGTAAAATCTACTACATAACTCGGGGCCAGCCCCTCAGATGACAATAGGTTGCTGTAAAGAAGTTTTGGTCAGTTACCTCTTTATCTCTATTTTAAAGGTATAATCAACTACTTCCACAGAAAGCAGGTGTGATCGTATGCACGACGGAAAAGATCAAGAACAATATATGAAGCAGCTCCTAACAGGATTAAAGGAACGGAGAAGAGAGGAGGAGGAAAAACGGTATCAAAGGTATTGGGCTGAAATAAAAGTTCCCTTTACGCTGGATGAAGGTTTAAGTAAATATACAAAACATGAACTGGATACAATTCGTAAAACATTAAACATAAAAGATGCAAGCAGTCTGAAGAAGGCAGAACTGATAATACTGTTACAGGAAAAGATACCTGAATATCTTGAGCAAATCGTTTTTCAATTAGATGTTGAACGATTCGAGTTATTGACAAACATAGCAAAAAATAATGGTCAAATCATTGCACCAAATGTAACGAACGATCAAATTGAATATTTTCGTGCAAATGGGTTGATTTACACAGGAACATTCGAGAAGAAGAAGATACTCGCTGCACCTAAGGAACTTATTGGACAAATTACTGCTTGGAAAGATAATGTTAACATTAGGGCGACAGTAAAGAGAAATACTGAGTGGATCAAGCTAACACATGGGCTTTTGTATTATTACGGAACTTTAACCAGAGCACAATTAGTCCAAATGCTGGAAGAAACCACAAAAGAGTCGATAAATATTGAGGAATTTCTTGCTGTAATTCTAAATGCTAATTCTTATTTTGATGAAATCCATATAGATAATGAGTTATATTCAAATTTTCGTGTGTTTGATCCGGAAAGAGTACTACAGGAACACCAGTCAAGAAGCAGTGTTCCATTTTATCCTTTTACGAAACAGCAGCTTCTTACAGCTGGTGAGCCTGGATTCGTTGAGAAAAATCAAAGCTATGTTCAATTAGTTAAATTCCTTACAAAAAATTTTGAAATTGATTGGGAGGAAGCGGATAAAATCGCGGAAGAATGCGTGTATGCAACTAGAATCGGGGATGGACCGAATGATATTTTAGAATATTTAAGTCACATATTCGACTTTGATGATATGGAAATCGTCCAGGAATTCATGGATGAAGTTGTTCATCTAATGAATAATACCCGAGAATGGTTCCTGAAAGGATATACATCAACAGAGTTATTGGCACAGGAGCAAAACCATTTACGCCCATTGCCAGTAACCAAACAGAACCGTGATAAAGGAAAAAAAGTTGTGAAAATAGGCAGAAATGCTCCTTGCCCATGCGGAAGTGGGAAAAAATATAAAAAATGTTGCGGTAGATAACGGAAAAAAATGTTAAGTTTGGGCGGAGTTTTATAAATGGGAAAAAAGAAAAGAGGACATTACTGTAAAGCATGTGGGGGATATTTGGCCAACGAAAGGTTTAGCGGGAAAGGATACCGACAGCATATATGCAAGGATTGCAAAAGAAAAAGTAAAAAGGCGTACCATTCGTCAACCTCAGAATATGATCGGGAAGCACACTACTTATCTAAAACCATTAGAAACTGTATGATACTGTACACGTACAGATCAAGCTTCTTTTTATTTGAATTTCAAAAAGAACGGTATATAACAAGGGCTGGCTTCGAATCTGAGATTTTGTCTATAAGAAAAATGATGATCAAAAGTTTGTTGTAGATGAATCCGTTCAAACGAAGAAAGCTTTATTGGATGTTCTATTAAAAAGTATTATCAAACATTGGATAATGGAAACATCGTGGACTACTTTAATATATTAGAAAATGACTACGTGGAAATATCAAAAAAGCGCAAACAACATCTTGACGTAATAGCTTCTTTGAAAAATTTAGAGTGATTTTTGGATGAAGAAAGGAGGGGTCTGAATCCTTTTTTGTACTGGACTATTATGAAGCCTGTGCAAAGTGCTCCAGATCGGCACCAATACTGGGTCAATAATGTTGTAACCCAGTTCCCATTTTAAATTGACAGACTTTTCAAAGTCGTTTGAAACAGTGCATCTTCTCAGAAGTGATGTATCCGACATAATTAGTTCATAAACGATTGCTGAATCAACTCTAACTTGTATTACTTTTGTTAAACTCGTTATCGTTGCAATGTACTTTTTCTTTCTAGAGAGCACTTCTAACAAACCAATATTTGCATTCGTTTTATCCACTTGGAAATAGTTATAATCTTTTCCGTCTTCATAATCTCGTAACCCTATAGCGACTCCATCTATGAGAAAATTTACATGATTCGGAAAGTCACCTCTAGAAATAATGAATAGTCTCTCGGAATAAGGTAACAACAACTGCGAAAAATGTATTAGAGTTAGTATATGCTGATATCCCATTAGCAACGGGACAAACAGGTCCCCTAACAAAAGAACTCTGTGTTGCTCCTGAAGCACATGGAGATAGTGGAATGGACGGATCCTATTTTAATGGAGAAAATTATCCCCATCGCTTCAAATAATGCCATTTTATTTATGTATGAAAAAATTATGGCAAGCAAACAAAATGTCATTCTTGTTGGTTTAGAGCCATTGACAAATATCGCATTATTAATCGAAGTATTTCCTGAAGTCCACAGTAAAATAGAATATATTAGTATGATGGGCGGCGGACTTGATCGTGGTAATACAACCCTCTTGCCGAATGTAATATTTACGTCGATTCCGAGGTGGCAGAAAATGTTTTCAACTCCGATATTCCTGTTGTGATGTCAGGTCTCGATGTAACAGAACAAGCAGAAATTACAGTAGATGAAATGAATGACCACAAAATAAAGGTCGCGTCAGTCATTTAGCATATGAGCTTCGACATTTTTATAATCAATCAGGAAGACAGTTTGGCTTTATCAATAGCCTATTCATGATTCATGTGCAATAGCTTATCGTATCGATCCAAATATGTTTTCCGGTACTGTATATGATGTCGATGTTATCACAGAAGGGGAAGCAAGAGGATTAACGTTTGCGGATAAACGATTGACAACGGTGTGGAGCAAAACACACTCGTATTAGAACGGGTCAATCGAAAAGAATTTGTCAGCTTACTAATAGAT